>CANGNA010000118.1 GCA_947455215.1 Chitinophagaceae bacterium | reverse complement strand
CTGACCCTAACAATCACATTCAACAATCATTATTTCCAACTTAAGGGGGGGCTACCTTCACTAAACAACTGTAAAACGTCTACTGGTCAGTAGAGTTATCATTGCTTTTTACCCTAAATACATTTTCCCCGGACAACAGTAGCTATAAGTTACGGCAAACGACCTTATTCTGGTGATAATGGATAGATAGTGTCTTCCCATGTTTTTGCGGCGCGGATTACCTTTTTTGTTTTTATGGAGTAGGTGAATGTGTAAACGCACTTAGGCACGCAATGGATTGGCGGACCATACACTTCTATGTTGTAATTAAGTGTATCTGCCAGCCACGGCTTGCCTGTGCTGTCGGGTAGTTCTGCAGAGCAGCACGGGAGCATGCAATAGTGAAAAGTAGTTTTTAAAGAGTCTGACAGATGTTTGAATTGCTTTGATCTGATTACAGCATCGTGGCCCTGTTTCTGTATGACTTTTGTTACAAGCTGCTGTGCAGTAGTGGTTGTTGTATAAAATAACAACATGGCTGAAAACACTATGTATTTAACAAGGTTCATAATGTTGGTTTGAGTGGATAAAGTTAGGTGGTTTGCAGTTCCGTCGGACGGAATCCGGCTACCGGGTTATGCCGTAGCTATAAGCTACGGCAAACAATGCTTTTAATAGTTTGATTTGAATAAATTATGGCGAGCTGGGTGCTGCCGTAGCTAAAGTTGCGGATAATCTTAAATTAGCGGTTATTTACTTCCAGCAAGTTATTACTGATACCGGGAACAATTGCCAATTATTTTCTTTTTTTACAAGATTGAATTTTTCATAGAGTGCTTTGCTGCAAGATAGTTCGAACTGAAAGTCGCCTCCTGACCCCCTCGCAGTTTCATCCAATAAAAATGGTTCATCTGGATAGGTTTTCTTGATCAGCGCTTCTAGCTGTTCCTTGGTGTCGTTGCTGTATTCATGATTCGGGTTTGAATCATGATAGTCAAACGAGAACTTTCCTTCGTAAGTCATCCAATTCTCGGTGCTTATCCAAAGAACATTCTTGTTGTTTTTAATTTTGTCCAAGAATTTTTTACCCTCCCTGCGAGATCCAAAGGAGTCGGTCTGCCGTCTGAATTTTAATACTCTACCTTTGAGCATTGCAAGTTTTCGCGTGTCGAAATACAGAACATCGTCTTCTGTTTCAAGGATATTGCAATTAAGATTGACGGAGACCGTTTTTAACGTGACGCCATTTTTTGTTAGGTAAATGCGATAATTGTAACCACAAGCAGCAAAGTCGGTTTTTTGGTTAAATATCCAGGCCTTTTTTATTTGGTTGAGTGTGGCAATGTCGGCAACATAAAACTCTCCCAATTGGTCTTGTAACTCATGCTTATCCGCAGCATAGTACTGGGCTACAAATGCATATCCTCCGTCGCTAAAATTGTATTTGGTATAAAGCCCGTCTTGTGCTTTGCAGCCACAAACTAGAATAGACAACAATAGTGCTAAGATATATCGCATAGAAGTAGTGTTACAGCTAAAGGTAATGGTTTTCGCTGGAGGAATTTATTTGCTCTGAGCTACAGTATTTAAAAATGGTCGGTAAATTCCGGGTCCCCTAAATATAAAAAGCGCCCCTTGCGGGGCGCTTTGCTTTTGTAAAAATTAGTTCTTAGCTCAATCCTTCGATCTCGCCGTTTACCAGCTTGATGCGGTAGGCTTGCGGGTCTTCGGGGAGGCCAGGCATGCGCATGATCTCGCCGGCTACGGCTACGATGAAGCCTGCGCCTGCGTTGATGACGAGGTCGCGGATGTGGATGTTGAAGCCTTCTGGGGCGTTCACGCGTTTAGGATCGTCGCTGAAGGAGTATTGTGTTTTGGCTATGCAAATTGGCAACTCGCCCCAGCCATTTTTAGTGTATGATTTTATCTTGTTCTCTACGGTCTGGCTGAAGGTAACTTCGCCGGCCTTGTATACGCGCTTGCATATCTTCTCTATCTTGGTGCCGATAGGGTCTGTAAGCTCGTAAGAGAAGTTGATGTCTTTGCTCGGGTTGTTCTCTACCACCTCTACTATCTTGCGGCCCAGTGCTGCTGCACCTTCGCCACCGCGCAGGAAGCCCTCGTTTATGGCAAATGCCACGCCTTCGCCTTCCACCCAGCTTTGCAGGTAGTTCACTTCATCATCCACATCGTGCCTGTGGCGGTTGAAGGATACGATAACGCTTTGTCCGAACTCCTTCATGTTGTTGATGTGGCGGCGCAGGTTGCCCAGGCCGGTGATCATGGCTTCTTTGTTTGGCTTAGATATCTCGGCATCAGGTACACCACCATGCAGCTTCAGCGCACCTGTAGTTACCACTATAATGGTAGCCTTAGGACGCAGGCCTGTAAGACGGCACTTGATATCGAGGAATTTTTCTGCACCAAGGTCGCTACCGAAGCCAGATTCTGTTACCACGTATTCGTTGCAGCTCATGGCCATTTTAGTAGCCAGTACTGAGTTACAGCCGTGGGCTATATTGGCAAACGGACCGCCATGCACAAATGCAGTGGTGTTCTCGGTGGTCTGCACCAGGTTTGGCATAATGGCATCCTTCAGCAGTACGGTGATGGCCTCGGCCACGCCCAGGTCTTTAACTGTGAATGGTGTCTTATCGTAACGGAAGCCCAGTACAATGCGCTCTATGCGCGCCTGCAGATCGTCGAGGTCGGTAGCGAGGCAAAGCAGGGCCATGATCTCTGATGCAGTGGTGATGTCGAAGCCGGCTTCTGTAGGCAGGCCATTACCGGTGCCACCCAGGCCGGTAACTATCTGGCGCAGAGAGCGGTCGTTCACATCCAGCACTCGGCGCCATACTATGCGCTCCAGGCCCTTATCGCCTTTGCGGTTCTGGTACTGGTAGTTATCCAGCAGGGCAGATATCATATTGTTGGCGCAGGTGATAGCGTGGAAGTCGCCAGTAAAGTGCAGGTTGATCTCGTCCATAGGCAGTACCTGAGAGTAACCACCACCGGCAGCGCCACCCTTCATGCCGAAGCAAGGGCCAAGGCTTGGTTCGCGCAGGGCTACTGCGGTCTTCTTGCCTATGTAGTTAAGACCCAGGGAAGACGCCACGCTGGTAACTGTTTTGCCCACACCTGCTTTGTTGGGTGTAACGGCAGTAACCAGGATGAGGTTGCTCTGCTTTATCTTTTCGTTGTTGATGTAAGACAGTGGTATCTTGGCTTTGTACTTGCCGTAAGGGATGATGTCTTCGGGGTCGATGCCGATGTTCTCTGCTATTTTAGCTATTGGCAGTAGTTTGGCCGCCCTTGATATCTCGATATCGGAAGGGAATTTTGCTGTCTGTGTGTCTGACATATGTGTGCTGATTATGTTGTTGATTACAATTGAGTTTTCACGCAAAGGAACCGCAAGGTATGGTATGCGGGCCGCGTGCGTAAAGGTTTGTGTTTGTACGTGTGTTTTTGTGGAAACAAATTAGGGAATAATTGGAGAAAAACGGAGAAAATTTAAGAAATAATGGTTTGGGGTGCTTAGTGCCGATCACCCCCGATCCCGGCTGAGCGGGGAACAACACGTCTCGGCTCAGCCGAGACTGGTCGGACATCGTCCCCTCTTTGGCAAGAGGGGAGTTTCCCATGTTTTTGTAGTGCTCGTGTGGTTATCGCCGAGTCCTCGCCTGCGCACGGTGGCCAGGCTTCGAGAGACTCTGCGAGGACACAAAATTGCTTTTGTACAAAACAAATACGTCGCGATGTGAGATGGCTTCGTTCCTCATGTCCGTGTCGCCCGTCGGCATGCTCAGGGTGACACTCTGTGCATAGCGCCTCGTGTCCGTGCCATGGATTCGACAGGCTCACCATGACACTCTATAAATATCTTATTCTTAAAAGTTTATCCTATCAATCTCAGCATGCGGTTGTCGATGACGCTGAAGAAGAGTTCTGGTTTGTAGGTGCGCCAGTTGGGTTCGTCCATGAAGGTGATGAAGCGATCGATCTTTGATTTGTGGAAGTCGTACTGGGTTTGTTCCGGCATATCTACGGCCACTATCCAGCCGCCATCGTCGCGGATGTCGTCCAGCCATTCTTCGTAGTAGTCGCGGTCGCCGCTATGATAATTAAGTACGTTCTCTGATACCAGGATAAATTTGGAAATGTGCATCTCTATCATTGGGTCTATCACGCTGCGTTTCAGTTGCATGATGTCGTTTTCTACTGCATCGTTCCATTCGCCTATCATTTCTATGATGGCATAGTTCATCTCGTAGTCTACAAACAAAACCTTGAGGTATAGTGTGCGCGAGCCGAACTCGTCCCACTGCGGGTGGATGTAGTAATTGTACACTGTGTTGGAGAATTCGAATTCGCTGTGCTCTACACCGTAGAAAGGGGAGTTTTCGTCTTCTTCGGCGTTGTAGAGGTGTCTCCAGTTGTAAAATGGTTCTATCTCGTGCATTACTATTGTTCTTT
>CANGNA010000117.1 GCA_947455215.1 Chitinophagaceae bacterium | reverse complement strand
TTGTATTTCTACCCCTGTTCTTTTACCAGCTATACAAGCAGTCGATCAGCAGCGTTAGTTAAAAGAAGATAGTTTTACTTTAGTAAAATGGCCGCTTAAGCGGCCATTTGCTATTTAAGATTCTTACCATCATGATTGTCTCTTACCTGCTGAGCGACCAGTAAAAAACGCGGGTCCTCTTTTATTGGTGCAAATGAAGGCTCCGTCATCAATTGGTCCACGTCGCTGTAACCCAATTTTACCGCCTCGGTCAGTGCCATTAAAGTAGTTTTCGCATCTGCTTTACGTGCTGCAATAATAGCATCAAAATAACAGCGATCAGGGTTTTTCGGGTCCGCCATTTTGAATATCCTGTTATAACTTTCAGCATGTGCGAGGTCTCCGGCAGCTGTAGCGCGCGAAACACTCATATAACTTACAAAGCCCAGGAACGCCAGAACCCGACGCATAGAATGAGCTACCTGCGGGGTTTTAGCATGTGCTATATCCTGGTTGAGGCCGGCGATCTTTTGCGCCCACACCTGCTCATTCAACACCGTAAACTGCCCGGCCAATTCTTGTTCCATAGTCTTTTCCGATTGTATGATTTGCGGCATTGCATCTACGGCAGCTCTATATTCAGCATTAGTAAAAGATATGCCCATTTGCGTTTTTGAGCCATGTATATTTGTCATCCCATCTAATAAACTCGCATACCCGCTGAGCAACCATCCGGCAGTTACAACATCTTTCTTTGATGACGCCGCAGCTATACGTTTATCAAGATCTCTCTTCAGCTCTGTAACTACAACACTATCCTTGGGCATGTTTCCATGCTTCATGCTGTTGACCATCATCCATAATATTGCCGTCTTATATTCACTGACTGGCGGCCAGGCATGTATTCCTGACCATGTAAGCAATTGGTGTGTTTTATTGGCATTGGCCAGCTGATCGTCCAGTTGCATCATCTCTGGCTGATTAAAATCGTAGTCGCCGGCTATGCCAAAATAGTCGAAGTTGACCCTGGCCACCTGGTCAGGGTTAGGCAGGCCACCCGCACAGCCTATCACACCAGCAACACCGCCGTGCCCAAAAGCTGCCAGAGCAGCTACCTTGGCACCACCGGAAAACCCCGAAGTATACGTCCTGTTAGCATCTATATTTATCCGGGCATGCACATCATCCCACAGCGTATTAATGATGTTGTCAATTGCATTAGGTTGAAGGCCATTTTTAGACACATTAGATCCAACAAGTATAAATCCGTATTGCTCGGCAATGTTTTTATACATGCGCAATGGCAAGGCACCACGCGCATGTGCATCGAATAAGATGATGCACGGCCACTGCCTGCTGCTGGTATAGTAAGTGGGTAGGTATAATGCATAAGCCTGACCATTGTCGTTACGGCATGTAACCGTGTCCTTAACTATCCCTACCGGTAAGGTTGTGTCGTACCCCGGCTGGGTTTTGGACGATCGTGCGGTAGTATCTGTGTTTGCCTTACTACTATTACCTTGTCCGCAAGACAATAACAGAAAAGCTACTACTACAGTAAAAAGGTTACTGTAAACGAATGGACTTTTTTGCATTTGGATGTACACTTAACTATTAAATGTAAATAAAGGCCATCTACCGGCCAAACCTGCTCATCATAAACTTATTACGGCAAGGTTATTAACTGCTAATAGCAACGATCGCTCAATAAAGTCGCTTATTTTTGCTTAATTCGCACGATAAACAACGCATTCCTTGGCAACAGGTAAATTAATAGTCATTGCAGCCCCGTCAGGTTCGGGTAAGACAACACTCGTAAAGCGGCTGTTGGAGGTCTGTCCTCATCTGTCCTTTTCTATCTCGGCCTGCACCCGCCAGCCAAGACCGGGAGAGGTACATGGGAAAGATTATTACTTCTATAGCGAGGACGAATTCCGTGCATTGATAGATAAAGATGCATTCGTAGAGTGGGAAATGGTGTACACTGGTAAATATTATGGTACACTGAAAAGTGAACTGCAGCGTATATGGGATACCGGGCATTCTCCCTTGATCGATATTGACGTGCAAGGTGCACTGGCCATCAAAAAGAAATTTCCCGATATCGCCCGCACTATATTTATAGAAGCCCCGTCGGTAGAGGAACTAAGGCGCAGGTTGAAAGCCCGTGGGACGGAAACTGAAGAGACACTGGAAGAACGGGTAAATAAAGCGGTGCACGAATTACGTTTTGCGCAATATTTTGAACGCATAGTGATCAACGAGAACCTGGAAGAGGCCACTGCAGAGCTGCTGAAAGTGGTGGAGGAATTTACACGCTAATAGTTATTTTTGAGTATCAGAAAAGCACATGGCTAAGAAACAGAAGAACAAACGCCCCGAAGAGATACAGGAAGTGACCACACCCGAGGTAGAAGTGAACCTGGATCAGCCAGTTCCCCCGACCCCGAAGGTCACCTATTCTATATATGACTTTAAAGTGCAGGCCATTGTAGTGGCGCTGCTGGCTTTCATATTCTATATCAACACGGCTACTAACGAATTTGCACATGACGACGGTATAGTAATAGTAAAGAACGAATATGTGTTGGAGGGTTTTGCCGGTCTAAAAGGCATTTTTACTGAAGATGCCTACGCCAGCTATTACCGTCAGCTCAATACGGTCAATCAGCTGTCAGGCGGGCGTTACAGGCCATTATCTATAGCTACATTTGCCATAGAGCAGCAGTTTTTTGGTGCCGTGCCTACAGAAAAGGTCGACAGCTTTCTGCAAAGAAACATCTCATATGGGGTGAGGGGTAAAGATGAAGCGAAGCTGGTGCGTGACATGCATGTGCGCCATGTCATCAATGTGCTCTGGTATATGGCCTGTGTGGTGGTGCTGCTATACTTTCTGCGCTATATAGTGCTCCGCAACCACCACATGGTGGCGTTCATAGCCACGGTGCTGTTCACCATCCACCCCATACATACCGAGGTAATAGCCAACGTAAAGAGCCGCGACGAGATCATGTCGCTGCTGTTCATGTGCCTTACGTTCATTATGGCATTCAAATTCGAAGAACAAAAGAAACCTGTCTTCCTGGCTGGTGCATTGGCTTCTTTTTTCCTCGCCTTCTTATCAAAAGAATATGCTATAACGCTTGTTGCCCTGCTGCCACTGGCATTCTTCCTGTTTGCCGATTACAGCATATGGAAAAGTATTAAGCGCACTATACCCTACTTTATTGTTGTGGGTATTTACATATTCATCCGCATCAAAATGGCCATCCACGTAGCAGGGTTGGATACTGCCGATAACCTGACCTTACCGGAAATACTTGAAACGATAAAGGCCACCGGCGTAAATGCAGAAAAAGAAGTATTGAACAACCCATACTACTTTGCCCATGGCAGCCAGAAACTGGCAACAGAGATCGGCACGTCTATCAACTACCTGAAGCTGCTGTTCTGGCCACACCCGCTTTCTGCCGATTACTCGTATAATTCGATTCCTTATAAAACATTTGCACATCCACAGGTGTGGCTTTCGCTGATAGTACACAGCCTGATGCTGGCAGGTATTGCCTTCTATTCCTTCTTCAAAAAAGAATATAAGTTCATTGGCTTTGCACTGGCGTTCTATATGTTCCACCTGTTGCTGGTCAACAACGTCATCTTTAACATTGGTGCTACAATGGGCGAGCGTCTCGTTTTCCACTCCTCAGTAGGCTTTTGCGTTATAGTTGCCTGGCTGCTGGTTAAGGGGGCTGAGCGGATAAAACCAGTGGCTACATCGCAAATGGCCCTCGCAGCACTGATGGGCGTAATTATTGTGCTGAGCGGCTTTAAGACCATTACCCGTAACAAAGACTGGACAAACGACAAAACACTGTTCTTCCAGGACATTAAAACAGTGCCGAACAGTGTACTGGTAAATGGCAACGTGGCTGCTGCGCTGATCACCATGAGCGACCAGGAAACCAATGACACTATCCGTAGAAAATATATTCACGAAGCCATCGAACATCTGAACAGAGCTATTTCCGTGCACCATACGTTTGTTGCCGGGTTCCTGAACAAGGGCATAGGCTACTATAAACTGGGCATTATGGACAGTGCTAAAATGTGCCTGGATAGTGTGCGGGCCAACTACCCCAACTACCCTACTCTTAAAACCCTGTACAGCCTGCTGGGCGATTACCATATGAAGCGCGGCTGGAACGATTATGGACAGTTTGGCAAATATCCTGAAGCAATACAAGAGTTTACAACAGGTATAGCAATAGATTCCACCAATCCGGAACTGTGGTACAACCTGGGTGGTGCTTACTTCTCCAACAAGCAGTATAACGAAGCTGTGAACGCATGGCAACATACGCTGCAGTTGAAGCCGGACCATAGGCAGGCACTACAGGGTATGGGCGCCGCGGTAAGCATATTAAAAGGACAGGCACCGCCGCCACCAGCCAAGAAATAATCATGGACAATACCATCACTCGTAGCCGGATAGAGATACTGCTGCTCTTTGCGCTGTATAT
>CANGNA010000116.1 GCA_947455215.1 Chitinophagaceae bacterium | reverse complement strand
TGTGGTATCGGCTTCAAGCTGATCAGCGGGCTGGCCATGCACTGGAAGATATCTATGGACGAGGTATACCCTTACCTGGACCTTGTTGCCACCAGCATAGCGGCAGATATTGTACCCATTGACGGGGAGAACCGCATACTGGCTTACTATGGCATCAGGCGCATCAACGAGGCACCCTGCCCCGCTATAGCCATACTGAAATCGCTGAGCAATGTAACGCGCGATCTGACAGTATCAGACCTGGTATTTGTGATAGGCCCGCGCGTGAACGCTGCCGGACGCATGGATGATGCCCGCAAGGCCGTAGACCTCTTCATAGAAACAGATACGGAGAAAATAATAGCCCTTGCTGCATCACTACACTCGGACAATGATGACCGCAGAGAGGTAGACAAGACCACTACTGAAGAGGCACTGGCCATACTGAACGGAGATGACGCTATGAAGGTGCGTAAGTCGACCGTGCTGTACCAGGAGCATTGGCATAAGGGTGTAGTAGGTATTGTGGCATCAAGGCTGATAGATCATTTTTACCGGCCAACTATAGTGCTGACGGCTGCCAATGGTAAAGCCAGTGGTTCGGCACGCTCGGTAGCCGGCTTCAATATTTACGAAGCTATACATGAGTGCCGCGACCTGCTGGAAAATTATGGTGGCCACTTTTATGCCGCCGGTGTAACCCTGAGCCAGGATAACGTGCCGGAGTTCATATCGAGGTTTGAGCAGGTGGTGTCGGCTACGATAACGGAAGACCAGCAGCGCCCGGAGATCAATATTGATGCGGAAATAGAGCTTTCGGTGATCAAGCCCGCAATACATGGCCTCATTAAACAGTTTGAGCCGTTTGGGCCGGCCAATATGCGCCCGGTATTCATCAGCCGCAACTTGTACGACCACCAGGGCAACTCTGCCATCGTGAAGGATATGCACCTGAAGGTAGTGGCTCACCAGAAGAATGGATCCATAGCCGAAGGCATAGGTTTTGGCCTAGCCGATAAATTTGAGATCGTAAAAGGTGGTCCGTTCGATATGGTATACTGTATAGAAGAGAGCGAATATAATGGCACTACGCGCATGCAGGTGAGGATAGTGGACATAAAAAAAGCGGCACGATAGCCGCAATTTCTTTTAACAACTAAAAGTAGGGTCCAAGGTTGAGTCTGAAAGGGCTTACAGGCTCCGAAAGGGTTTAATAGCGGCTTATAGTAACGATAGTATCCTTTGAATAATATTATTGACGTAGCGCCGGGCACAAACGTTAGTACTATTTCAAAAAACTTTTTTTAAAGAGCGGTTGTCTTTGCAGGCAACCGCTCTTTTGCTTTGCCAAAGCGGGGTGGGTTTATAGGAAATGCGTTAGGGGGTTACTATTATAGACGTAACATCAAAGGACTTTGTTAGGATATTCTGAAAAAAGTTTGCGGTGCGGCATGCCACGTGTAACAGCGCCTGTGCACTGCATTAAACTAAAATGCCTTAAAGATCATTTGTGCAATATGTCGCTGTCTATTTTACGGATCAGTTCCTGCGATTGTGTCACATCGAATTTGCGTGCAAACAGGTGGCTGGCTGTTTGTATCTCATTCCAGTATTCCATGGTAAGTACAGCGGGTTTGGTCTTTGCCCGCTCCGACCAATCCATAAATACCGAGCAGGCGGCGTGGTTGTTAAAGATGGGTGTGCCTGGTGTAAAGTTGCGCTCATACGCCATATACTCCTTATAACCCCACATATTAGAAAAGCGTGGAGAATTACCGAAGATGGTTTGTATATAGGTTTCGTCCGTGCCTTCGGTGGTCTTCATATACGCAGTGTAGGCCGGGTTCTCTTCTATGAACCCGAGAATGTAGCCGACCGTTTCATTGGTGAGTGCAAACCACTGCGGGCCAAAGAATGGGGTCATTCCGGCGAAGAATTTTCGTGGAGGCAGTAGCTTCTCTTCTACTTTCTTCAGTCTGTAATATGTTTTTACCAGGAAGGATATCCTGCGGGGATCGCGCGGGTTGGTATAAGGTGTGTCGTAGAAATGCCGCAGCTGAAATTTCTTACTGAACTTGGCCGGCAGGTGTGCCATTTTGATGCAGTCGATAAGATCTTCCGTATGCGTGGCGAAGAAATTGTTGATGTACTGCTTGCTTTTGATGGGGTAATCCTGCCCGCTCATCAGGTTGAAATATTTATAGTTGTTGCCGGAGTTATAGGCCAGCTTCAGCAGATCTACAGTAGCCTGCACCATATTGTAGCCCATCCAGTAAACCTCGTGCACCGAAATGACTTTCACATTTTCCTTGCCGGCAAATGCGGTAGTGATGGCCCCCCTGTCTTTCGACTTATGATCTATATGAATATAGAAGTCGGACACGTCGTCGGTAAGTGCCGCATAAAGGTTCAGCAGTTGCTGCGGCTGATTATGCGCCAATACCAGGTAGGCAATTTTCATAAGGCATTTGTTAGCTGCCGGAAACACCGGCTGTTGCAAAAATATACGTTTGCGGCAGATTTATGCAGTGCATCCCATAATGCAAAAAGGGCAGCCTGGAAAGACATGCCCGTTTTACTGCCGAAATTGATCCTGGGTTTATAGGATTGGTATATAAAAATCTTACAGTGCAGATAAAGCACTGGTAATGTACGTTAGTGTTTGTACTGCCGGCGTAGGATGAATGATGATCCCCGATGTTACCACAACACCTGTCTGCTCTGCATAATAGGCATTGCCACTCTTGTAACTAAGGGTCACTACTTTTACGGTCATACCTACAGGTACGTTCCTGGCTGTAAAGCCGCCTGAAGTTCCATCATCGTAAACATTCATTACAGAATTGATAGACGGGAATACGATAAATGCAGCAGTATTGGTCCTATTGTAAGAGGTATCCGGAAACACGACATTGACATCGGTGAGCGTACCGCCCGAGCCCAGGAAATGGTCGCAGTTGATCCAATTGAAATGATTGCAGGAATCGAACGTGTAGTAGGCATTGGTCACAGCGGTGGAATCAATAGTAGTGCCGGTGGCTGTAGTGCCCGTTGTGGTATCGCCAAGTGTCCAGGTAGTAGAGGAGTCGCTGCCCGTGCTACCGATGAACAGGTTCATAGGCTGGGAACTGCCTGTTGGCTGGCGGAACTGCACGCCGTACTTATTGGCATATACCGGCTGGCCGCCCATGGTGGCCTTCAAATTCATTTCACCACCGCTTATCAGCAATTGACCATCGGTACTTACCGGGAAAGCCCTGTTAAGGATCATATCTCCGGGCTTGGCCGCCTCCGTGAGTTGGATGTTCACTGTGCCACTGGTAATGATGTGGCCTGAAGCATCTTTGAACGTATTGGGATAAAAACTGACCTTAGAGCCAGACGTGGTAGTAATGGTTTGGTAAGTGCCCGCAGTAACTGTAAAGCTCTGCGATGCAGGCCTGAGTGCCGCAAAAAGTGTGGCGATATTATTAGAACCTGCAGGGATTATGGTAGAGCTATTGTTATAGTCTGTCTTTTTACAAGACGACAGCTGGGCCATTATTGCTACCGTAGCCAGGCTCAAAACGATCAGTTTTTTCATAAAAGGTTATTGGTTATTAATGTTGTACGGGAATATTGACGCAGAATGTGCTGATAATGTTAGGAATGCGGGAAATTATTTTTTTGACCGATACCCCGATAACGCTTGACGGGAACGGTCACGACAGCACTCTTCTCTATTAATCACTACATTTACATTTCTGAATAACGCTACGAAATAGAATGCTAGTAAAAGTTTTTGGCAGTGCCGTTTACGGTGTAGATGCCATTACCATCACCATAGAAGTGGATACTCCCGGCGGCCCGCTGGGTTACTTTATAGTGGGCCTGCCCGACAATGCAGTAAAGGAGAGTACCGAACGTGTGCTATCGGCCATTATGAATACCGGCTACGAACGGCCACGTAATAAAATGGTCGTCAACATGGCCCCTGCCGATATAAAAAAAGCAGGTGCAGCTTACGATCTGCCAATAGCCATAGGCTTCCTGGCAGCAACAGGACAGTTGCCTCCCGATAGCCTGCATGAATATGTGATCATGGGTGAGTTATCGCTGGATGGTTCGGTGCGGCCTATAAAGGGTGCCCTGCCAATAGCTATACAAACACGGGCCGAGAAATTCAAAGGGCTCTTTGTGCCTAAGGAAAATGCCCGCGAAGCAGCCCTGGTGAACAACCTGGATGTATATGGCGTAGAGAACATAAGCGAGGTGATAGACTTTTTTAAAGGTACCACCGAGCTGAAGCCCGTAAAGGTGAACACGCGCGATGAGTTCTTTGATGCGCAGAGCCATTTTGAGATAGACTTTAACGATGTAAAGGGACAAGAGAATGTAAAGCGTGCGCTGGAGATAGCTGCTGCGGGCGGGCATAATGCCATATTGATAGGTCCGCCGGGCGCAGGTAAGACCATGCTGGCCAAGCGCCTGCCCACAATCCTGCCACCGCTTACGCTGCACGAAGCGCTGGAAACAACCAAGATACATTCTGTGGCTGGCAAGTTGCCGGGCAATGCATCGCTGGTGGCACAGCGCCCGTTCAGGAGCCCGCATCATACCATATCAGA
>CANGNA010000115.1 GCA_947455215.1 Chitinophagaceae bacterium | reverse complement strand
GAATCCGGTACCAGCAATGCGTCTTCCGGCAAACCCAGCATCAGGTTCATGTTGATGCAGGCTATGGTGTAGTTGTTCTGCGCATCCAGCAAAGACAGCTCTACGTTAGAGCGCTGCAACTGCACCTTCAACAGGTCGTTGCGGGCTATAAGGCCATTGTGCTCCAGGTTGCTGAAATCGGTCTCCCGCTGTTGCTGCTGCTTCAGGTTCTCCTTTATGAGGTCAATTGTCTTCAGCGCCTTATACAGGTTGCTGTAGGCATTGATGGTATTCTGGATCACATCTTCCTTATCGTTATCCGCATCCAGCTTGGCGGCCTGTTCCAGGTATTTGGCCGACTCTACTCCATAATGTATGCGCAGACCCGAGAACAATGGCAAAGAACCATTAGCCATGGCATAGGCTGCCTGGTCTACCTTTACTGCCCCGCCGCTGTTACTGCTACCGCTGTTGCTGCTGCCCAGCTTCACTTTCAGCGACACATCAGGATTGTTGACCCGCAGGTAGGCTCCGGTCACTTTAAGATCGGGCAGATGGTTGTCCCACATCTCCTGGCGGTTGGCAATGGCCTCATCAACTTTGGCGTTGCTCAGTTTCAATTGTTTACTGTTCTTCAGGCTCAGCTCTATCGCTTCTGTCATAGAGAGATTGCGTGAAGTTGTTTTGCTTTCCTGGGCGGTGATGTTACCGGCAGTTAAAACAGCCATAACAGAAGCTAAACCCAGCTTGTATAGGATACTATTACTCATTTGTGATCATTTTTTTAAAGAGGTTTTTCAAATGTGTGCTCAATCGTTTTCTCATGTGTCTCTGGAACTCCATTTCTTCCATGTGTTCCATATTATTCAAGGTTTTATAAAAATGCTGCGAGGTGATCATCTGGCTAACGGTACCCACCATAGTGGTCATCATCAGTATCACGTCAATATTCCTTTTAAACTCACCTGTCTTCTGTCCTTCAGCTATCAGCGTTTTGATAGATTCCAGGTTACGCTTCTTCAGCTCATGTATCAGGGCCGCTATAGGTGTGTGCTTGTTGATCATTTGTTCCCTGAGCATGATCTTATGAAACTCCTGCTGATGAATGAATTTATCTACATAGTCATCTATAAGAACATATACCTTCTGAAGAGGGGAGATCGTTTTATCTGCTATAAGATTTTCTACTTTCAAACGGGTCGCATTGCTCTTCTTCTCAAAAACTGCTTCCATCAGCTTTTCCTTCGACCCGAAATAGTAGGATATCATAGCCACGTTCACATCGGCCTCCTGTGCAATGTCCCTTACTGATGCCCCGTCAAATCCATGCTCAGCAAACAACTTCTCAGCAGCCTGTATTATGGCCACCTGTTTTTCGCTGAATTCTATTTCCGGTCTCATTACTTTTCCTTTCTATTACGGCCCAAAATTAAACAGTTGTTTAAAACTAAACAAACGTTTAATTGATTTTGTTTGAAGAATTTTCACAATAATAACATTGACAAAACCTATAAAATTGTGATCAATTGATTGTCAGTGTTTTACATTATTGATCGTTTTTACCTCAGGGATGGCTATTTTTAACCAAAATCTATACCATCAACAACCTGCTGCCATTATTACGATCGGGGGATGAGCGTGCCTTCAGGACGCTGGTAGATGCATACCAGCAGAAGGTACTGAATACCGCCGCCGGTATGGTGCAGGATATGCAAATAGCCGAAGACATAGCACAGGAGGTGTTTGTAACAGTATATAAGAACATACTTTCGTTCAAAGAACAGTCGAGTTTATCTACCTGGATATACCGAATAACAGTGAACAAATGCCTGGACCATATGCGGGCCAAAACACGGCAGAAGAGGAGCGGCTTCCTGGCACAATTGTTTGATAAAGAGGGAAATGAAGCTATTTCTGCTCCAGATTTTGTGCATCCCGGTGTACTGTCAGAGAACAGGGAAAAGGCCAGCTATCTATTCAAAGCTATCTACAGCCTGCCCGAAAACCAGAAAACAGCTTTTGTACTGACACATATTGAAGACCTGCCCCAGAAAGAGGTAGCCGAGATAATGGAGATGACCGTAAAGGCGGTAGAATCGCTGCTGCAAAGAGCCAAGGCCAATTTGCGGAAACAGTTGGAGGATATGAGGTAGTAGTACAAACAATAAACAAACTACACATAAACAGAAAAGCACTATTTATTTATAGCATATGCAACCCGCCAAGGAAGTATATTTGCCACAAAATTGACCATTACCAATAATTATGCTGAAGATACTGGCTATTGCCGCCCATCCTGATGATATAGAACTGAGTGCTGCCGGAACCATTCTGAAACACACCATGGCAGGTGATGCTGTAGGCATACTGGACCTGACAGAGGGCGAGCTGGGCACAAGAGGATCTGTAGCACTACGTTATGAGGAGGCTGCGGCTGCAGCTAAGGTAATGGGCGTAAAGGTGCGGATGAATGCACAAATGCCAGACGGATTCTTCAGGAACGATGAGGCCAGCCAGCGCAAGCTTATTACTTACATCCGCTACTTCAGGCCGCAAATAGTTATTGCCAACGCACTGGAAGACCGCCACCCCGATCATGGCAAGGGTGGCAGGCTGATAGCTGATGCTTGCTTTTTAGCCGGGCTACGCAAGATAGAAACAGAGTGGGAAGGCCAACCGCAAGAGGCCTGGCGACCTAAACGGGTGTTCCATATGATACAAGACAGAAAAATGGAACCCGACTTTATAGTAGATATCAGTTCGGTATACGACCAGAAAATAGAAGCCATAAAATGCTATAAAAGCCAGTTTTATGCGCCAGGATCCAACGAACCTGATACCTACATCTCGTCGGGCAGCTTTTTGGGTAATATACAAAACTGGGATGCGCTGAATGGCAAGAAGATAGGCACTCAATATGGCGAAGGCTTTATATGCGAGAACATACCGGGCATAGACAACCTGGATGCGCTTATATACCCGAAGATAGCATAGCAGCAAGTGCTTGTTTCAGGCGATCTTCCTTGCCGCCACTTATAGCTGCCCAGGGTATACCGCTGTTCGTAACTATGTCTTTATATATATTGTAGAAGTAACGCCGTTGCTCGGGCTGGCCATGCTCCCGCAAAGGGTCATCCTGCCAGGGGATATCTATATCTGTAAGCAGGTACAGATCATACCTGCGCTGCGCTATTTGTTCCAACACCCATGGATGGCAGACACCGTAAGCATTTTCGCTCCATACTTTTATCACGTTCAGGTCGGTATCGCAAACCAGCACCTTGTTGGACAAAAGGGCTTTTTCATCTTCGCTCTTCAACTGGCCGTTGGCTATGTGCAAAAGATCTTCTGCCGTATATGACCTGCCCAGATGCTCCAGGTATTCGCGGGCATACTCAGGCACCCATACGGTGTGTAATGCCGCGGCAAGATCGGCACTCAATGTGCTTTTGCCCGTAGACTCAGGGCCTATCACCACTATCTTTTTTATCTCAGCCAATATGTTTCTTTTTGTGCTTTTTAAGCCATTGGTTGCCCTTTACAGCCAATATAGAGGTACCTGCTCCTATCAAAGCACCCGCCAATACATCGGTAGGATAATGCATACCCAGGTACATGCGTGAATAGCCAACACTCGCCGCCCAGGCATATGCCGGAACCGCTACATACCAACGGGGGAATGCCTGCACCAACGACGTAGCCGTATTGAATGCAAATGAGGTATGACCGGAAGGGAATGATGCGTCTTTATTCACTTTATAGTTCTGTATAAAAGGATAGGTAACATACGGCCGTGTACGATCTACAGAATACTTTAGCCCGAACGTAACAATAAAATTACCCGCCAGCCCGGCTGTGGTCAGCCAACCGGTAGCAATCAATTGTTTATCCTGCCGGGCATAGCCTGCAATAAGTTCCGTAACAGGAATGGCGGCAGATATAGGATATACCGAGTTGGTGAGCGCCTGCATACCACCATCCATATGCTTATTGCGCCCAACATTGATGCTCCTGAGCAGATCTATATCGGCATTTTGCGCACGTAGCTGCATGCATGAGCATAACAACAGTACTACTATACTACAGTATTTGATAAGCGAGCCTGCTTTTTCCATTCTATATATCCAAAAATAGCTACAATAAACAGGAATAAGGTAAGCGCTGCTGTAAACGGCATGCCCTTGTATAATATTACCGGTATGGCGATGATGTTAGACACATTCAGCAATAGCCAGTTCTCTACCTTACGGCGGGCCAGCAACCACATACCCACCCATGCAGTAGCCGATATCAGCGCATCCCATAGTGCCACATCAGACTGTACATAGCCGGGGATAGCCAACGGGAACAGCCACGTAAGCAACAGGTATAATGCGCCCCACCCTGCCAGGGCAAATACGGTGATGAATAACCATTCCCTTTTTGTTGCCATAGTGACACGCACTGTTGTTGGCTCTTGCTCGGGGAATAGTTCGTGCGCACCTGCTACTGCTTTTTGTCTGCGACTCCAGTGTACCCAACCATACACACTCATTACAAAGTAGTACACATTCAGTATCGCATCGGCATACAACCTTACCGATGGCTGCAGGAATATATAGGTGTAGATGAATGTACTGATGAGCCCTGCGGGATATAACAGCACCTTATTGGCACGCGCCAGCAATACCTCGGCCACGGCAGCCACAATGGCTATCCACTCCAGTACCGGTGTATTTTTAGCTTGCTCGGCCAGCAGGTGCAGCCCCTCAGAAAACGTCATGTGCGGGCAAAGATAACAGATAGCCGACCCTCATTTTGACAACAACAATAAAAATCCTATTTTTGTAGCCCCTAAAGGGTACTTGGTGCGGTAGCTCAGTCGGTAGAGCAAAGGACTGAAAATCCTTGTGTCGCCGGTTCGATCCCGGCTCACACCACTT
>CANGNA010000114.1 GCA_947455215.1 Chitinophagaceae bacterium | reverse complement strand
TGGTGCGCGTATGTCTATCAAATTTAGGCTATTTGGGGGCGGTTTGGCGCAAAGCGGACGGGTAGTATTTTATTTGTTTTAAAATGCTGGCAGGCATTTGAAAGCGGTATAAATTCGTTTACTTTTGTTGTATGCGATCGCTGAAGGCCGTTTTTGCGCTAATAGTATTGATGCACCTGCGTGCCGGCGCGCAGGAAGGCAATGTATGGAGCCTGCAAAGGTGTATCCAGTATGCCGTAGACCATAATATCTCCATCAAGCAGGATTCTTTGAATGCACGGCTTGCGCGGTACACCGTGCAGCAGAGCCAGCTGGCACAATTACCGTCGGTAAGTGCGTCGGGTAGCTACGGTCGTAGTTTTGGCCGTTCCATCAACCCTACTACCAACCAGTTTGTGGAGGGTAGTTATGATTTCGTAAGTGCATCGGGCAATGCCAACGTGAACCTGTTCAGTGGCTTGCAGGTGCGCAACGGCATAGCGCGCAATAAATATAGCCTGAAGGCTGCCATGGCCGACCTGGAGCAGCTGAAGGATGATGTGGCCCTGAATGTGGCGAATGGCTTTTTGGTAGCAGTGCTGGCCAAGGAGCAGATCAACATCAGTAGGAACCAGGTGGGTGTATCTAAGGCCCAGCTAGACCAGACAAGGGCATTTGCCCAGGCCGGCAGGGTGCCGGAGTTGAATGTAGCACAGCTGGAATCGCAACTGGCAACAGACAGTTCCAACCTGATCAATTCTATAGCCAGTTATAATGCTGCTATACTTGACCTGAAGGCCCTGCTGAACCTGGAGTTCTCTGAGCCTTTTGAGATACAGGTGCCTGATGTAGAGGTGGGTGACGAGATAGCCGTTTCTGCCACCCAGCCGTGGGAGGTGTATGAAAAAGCACGTGGCCACTTCGGTTCTATAAAGGCCAGCCAATACAGGGTGAATGCTGCCGAGAAGAACTTGGCAGCAGCGCGTGGTGGCATCTATCCGCAGTTGTCACTGGGCTACCAGTTGGGTACCAACTATGCTACTAATTATTATACTTATGCCTATGCAGCTACCGGGCAATATCAGCCAATAGGGCTTACGGATAGTTTGGGCAATGTGTTGCCGGTGTATCAGCCTGTGACCAGGACGGTAAGTACCGCCGTACCATTCAATAGCCAGTTTGACAATAACCTGCGCCACTCTGTATACCTGAACCTGAACGTGCCTTTATTTAATGGCTGGCAGGTAAGGTATAACATCAACCAGGCGAAGGTGAACCTGCAGACCCAGCAACTGAACGAGTACAATGCAGCGCTGACGCTGAAGCAAAACGTGTATAAGGCACATAACAACGCACTGAACGCGATCCAGAAATATAACGCCGCCAAGCGGGCCAATGATGCAGCTGCCCGAGCACAAGACTTTGCCAAAAAGCGCTACGACCTGGGCCTGACCAGCACGATAGACCTGCTGGTGACACAGACAACACAATTCAATGCAGCCTCCAATTTGGTAATAGCCAAGTACGACCTTATCTTTAAGCTGAAGGTTATTGATTACTATTTAGGAAAAGAGATAAAACTATAGCACATGTTAACGCGCGAGATGAAAGATGTACTGCTGCAAGCCACAGCTGAAGCGGGAAAGATCATACAGTTTTACTTTAATGGCACCTTCAGGATAGATAACAAAGAGGGGATCAATAACCTGGTGACGGAAGTAGACCAGATGTCGGAGGCAAAGATCATAGAGGTGATCAGGAAGCACTTCCCCGATCATAGCATCATCAGCGAGGAAGTAGGCGAACTACTGAAACCATCGGACTACGAGTGGATCATAGACCCGATAGATGGTACCGTGAACTTTGCGCATGGTATACCTATCTGCTGCGTGAGCATTGCCCTGAAGTATAAAGAAGACCTGCTGCTGGGTGCGGTGTTCAACCCAATGATGAATGAGATGTTCTTTGCCGAAAAAGGTAAGGGTGCTACATTGAACGGGTTGCCCATCAGTGTATCGCGCAAAACAGATTTCAGGAAGGCATGCCTGGTGACAGGCTTTCCATATAAGTGGCCGGAATCGGAGCAGCACCCAATAAAAGTATTTGAGCGATTTGTGCTCGAGGGCCTGCCTATCCGCAGGCTGGGCTCTGCCGCTATAGACCTCTGCTGGGTGGCCTGTGGCCGTTTCGACGGTTTTTGGGAATATAACCTGAGCAGCTGGGACGTGGCTGCCGGCTACCTGATAGTGCAGGAAGCGGGTGGTGTGGTAACCAATTTTGAAGGTGATCCATACAACGTTTTTGAGCGCGAGACACTGGCCACTAACGGCCACATACATGCGGCCATGCTGGAAGCAATTAAACGAAAAGGGTGATCTGACCAGCCTCGCCAACAAATACCGTACACCCTTCCTGAATAAGCTTGCATATAACTTACTTGAACATGAAAACATTTGTGCTTATAGCTTTGTCCCTCATCACTATAAATGCCAATGGCCAGTGGGACCGAGTCTCATTCGACGTTAATCATTATAAGACGGATACCGTGCACTGCGGTAATGAGTTGGTATGGATACAGCGGTATGGCCGCGATTATCTGCGCTCGTTTGCCAAAGCGCAGAACGAGGTAGGGGTAGAGGCGAGCAAACTATATCAATTAGAAAGCTTGCTGGACCAGATCAACGGATATGTAGCGTCGGGGCAGGAAGCATATTGGAACATCATCAGGGCGCATGAGAGTCTTGCTTCTATCAAGGGCAACTATCCGTTGGTAGATACCATGAGGTATAGCAGTGAATTAAGAGCATATCAGCGAATAGATGATTTGCGCTTTCAAACAAAAGAGGCCCGCAAAGAACTGCTTGAGAAAATAAAGGAAGCAGCACAACAAGACCTGGATGCCGAGAAAAAAAGGATAGACGATTCGCTGCACGAGGAGTTGAGCAGGGAGGCGCAGCACGACGCGGCAATACAGGCGGCGGCAGATGAAGCGGCGCATAAAGAATTTGAAAAGGCGTGCATCAAGAAATACGGCGCCAGGATAGGGAAGGCTGTGGCCAATGGTAAGATACTGCTGGGTATGAACCGCAAAATGTGCATAGACGCATGGGGTGAACCTGAGATGACCAACAAATCGACCACGAAAGCAGGGGTAACAGAAAAGCTTATTTATAACTTTAAGCGTTATATAGTGTTGAAAAATGACAAGGTAGTAACCATCAATGAGTAAGCCGAATACTACCTTCAAAAGAAAATAGCATGAACAAAAAAATGACCGGGGGCATTCAGTTGTTGTTAGCACTGGTCATTTCTATTGTTTTTATAGCGCGCTACGGCGCTGTGCGCACCACCTTTGGCGGCGATGCGCTGGGCTATTACAGCTACTTGCCCGCTACCTTTATTCACGATAATATTGCCAGGCCCTTTACCGCCAATGATAAGCATATGACTGCCGGGATGAAGTGGTACTTCGATGCGTGGCGAAATGCTGTGAATGATAAAGGCAATTACCTGAACCAATATACCTATGGCGTGGCCCTGACGGAGGCGCCCTTCTTTTTTATAGCGCATGCATGGGAGCACATGCGCGGGCTGGATGCGGATGGCTACTCTGATACCTACGACTACCTGATAAAGATAGGAATGCTGGTATATGCCTGGCTGGGCCTGCTGGTGGTATATAGGATATTGCACCGGTATTTTGACAGCGCGGTATCGGTAACAACCATAGTGAGCATTTTACTTGGTACCAACTTATTCTGGTTTGTGCTCATTCAGCCCGGTATGGCGCATGTCCCCTTGTTCTTTTTGTATGCGCTGCTGATATGGCTCACCATAAGAATACACGAACATCCGTCTATCTTGCGGTTTTTGGCTATTGGTTTGGTGGCCGGCATTATCACGCTGGTACGCCCTACGGATATTTTGTGCCTGCTGATACCGTTGTTGTACCAGGTATATAACAGGCAAACATGGCAAGAAAAGCTGCAATTCATAAAGACGAATAGTAAGGGTGTGGCCGTAGCCGCAGTCGCTTTTACTATTCCCATTATCCCGCAGTTATTCTACTGGAAGGCTGTAACGGGGAATTATATATGCTATAGCTATGGCGATCAGTCGTTCGATTTCCGGCACCCACATTTGATGGATGGGTTGTTTTCCTTTTCCAATGGCTGGCTGCCCTATGCTCCGGTGATGATCTTCGCGCTGGCGGGTTTGGTCTTCTATAAGCAACTGCGCAACTGGATGTGGTGTATGGCCGTTTTGGTGCCGGCTTATGTGTATGTTATCTATTCCTGGTATTGCCATAATTACCTGAATGGGTTGGGATCCCGACCGATGATACATATGTACCCGCTGCTGGCATTGCCGCTTGGGGCATTCTTCCGGTATATCTCACAGAAGCCTCTTGCGGTAAAGGCCGGTATCGCAGCAATATGTTTGTTCTTCTGTTCTGTCAATCTGTGTTTCAGCATACAAGAGGCCAATGGTGTGATAGATAGTCCGGAGTCGAACATGGCTTTTAACCTGCAGATGCTATACAGAGATAGCCTTACCTATAAAGACCTTATTATAAAGGATATCGGCGAATGGCAGCCCGATGAGCAAAAGCTAATAAAGACCAATACGCTACATGTTGCGACATTTGACGATAGTGTAAATGCTGACTACATTCGCGATACGATAAATGGCAGTAAGTACTTTTATCACTGGCACGATGCCGACCTGCTGTTGCTGGCGAAGATACCGTACAATAAAGAGCAATTTAAAGACGCAAAATGGTTCAAATGCAGTGGCCGGTTCATGTGCCCCAACTGGCTCGATTATTTCCGTCATCTGCTGGTGCTGGATATCAACGACCGCGAGAAACTATGGCGTGGATTGAAAATAGAGAACAATATCCCAGACAGTAATACATCTATGACATTAAAACGGTGTGTGACCAATAAGTGGGGCGAAGTCGCATACTATGCCAGGGTACCCCACAACCTGACGCAAGGTGACACCATCAAGCTGATCATCTGGAGCAGCGATAAGCGCGATATGTATATGGATGATGTAAAGCTGGAGTTGTGGGGAGAAAAATAAGTGTATAAAAAACGGGCAACTTTAAAGGTCGCCCGTTTTTGTGTTATTTGAACCTGATAGTTCGTGCGAATTTTTTCAACTCTTTGGTGTCAGCTTCAAAGTTTTTTGAGTTGGTGCCGGTGATAGATACACATTTGTCGCCCTGGGCTAATACT
>CANGNA010000113.1 GCA_947455215.1 Chitinophagaceae bacterium | reverse complement strand
GCCGAAATTACATTCTTTATGCTCCAACGTCTACTTAACATCTCACTTATTGCGTTGATCTTTTCTGCTACTGCCGCTCACGCACAGTTAGTAGGTACCAACGTCTTTCTGAAAGGACAATACCTTGAGGCCGGTATGGCCAAGAATGGTACGATGGGTACCACAAGGAATGCGCCTGCGGGATACCATACCCGCCCTGGTGGAGGCGGTTTTTACTATGATCCCGGCACATGTACTTCAGCATCCGTAACTTCAGGGCTATCGTCGGTTTACGACCTTGGGCATGATGGCTGGACAACGGGAACGCCAACCTACATGGGTGATTATACGTTGCCGGGAACTCCGTTTGAAGGATGGGCGATACAGTGGGGCACTACCACTAACTTCGCCTTTTTTAATAATTACAGTAGTTCGACCGGCTGTAGTGGTTTCTATTCGTTATCAAGCTCAACAACGGCTACAGCGGGCTCATTTACTTCTTATAGTTCTACAGGTGGCGACAAAAAAGCTATCTGGACAGGTACATCAGCATTAGGGTCGTTGAGCATAGTTAAGGAGTATCGTTTAGATACATTAGCATCCTGCATGATCGTTACGGTTGTTTTCAGGAACACTTCTGCATCGCCACTTACCAACGTTTATTATATGCGCACATTAGATGCTGATAATAATGCAGCGGCTACATCTACCTATTCCACTAATAATACTATCGTTTATCAAAACGATTATTACCACAGAGTGTTTGCCACAGCGGCGGCACAAGGGGCTGCTTCAGTGGCCGGCTCTCCGGCTAATAGAATAGGTCTCGGTACCAAAGACTGCCGGGCCAAGTGCCTTATATACACCTCCTGGGGATATGCTACAGATTATCAATTGTCCAACGTATGGTCCGAATCTTCTGTTAGTTCTATAGGTACTTCAACATTCACAGGATCCAACAATGGAGACTATGCACTGGGCCTGGTATACAACCTTGGCACTATTGCAGCCGGCGACAGTACAGCTATTTCTTATGCCTATATATACGACGGCGTAACAGGTATTGATGCTGCATTCCCTGAGCCGCAATTTGTTTACAACGGCACTACTTACGATTCGGTAGCATCAGACACGGTATGTTCGACCACTACATCATTACCAGTGAGCGTTAAGAATGGTAACGACAGGAACTGGACCTGGGGCAAATGGCATTGGGCCGGTCCAGCAGGTTCTTTAGCCTCAGATACCGGTATCAACAATACCATCAACGTATCTGCACTTACCGGGCTTACTACATTTACCATTACCGGTACGGATAGTGCTATGGGCAACTGCGCTACTAAAACATTCCTGATTACCATATTGCCGGTTTTCGCAACAACTCCGGTTACTCGCGATACTACTTACTGCCAGGGCATAATAGCACCACCGATATCTGCAAATGTTACGGGTGCCGGTCTTATTTATTATACTACACCTACTGGTGGAGTTGGTACTACTACACCTCCGGTGCCGTCTACAGCCGCTATTGGAACAACCACCTATTACGTCAGCTCTTTGGTTGCCGATTGTGAAAGTGTCAGAACACCGCTGAATATTACAATAGCTGCCGTTCCAGTTGTAACACTAGCTGATAATGGTCCTTTATGTCCAGGCAATAATCTGATCATTACACTCACTGGTAGTGCAACAGGGTATACCTATTCCTGGTCGGGTCCAGGAGGGTTTACAGCCGTTTCACAAAATGTGAACATCACGAGCGTTACCGTTGCCGATTCCGGCGTTTATACCGTCGTGGTCAATAACATCGGTTGTCAATATTCCGCTTCAGACACAGTAGTGGTACACTCTACGCCACTGTCGCCAACATATACCAATCCTACTTACTGCCAGTACCTGCCTTCGGTACCATTGTCGGCAACAGGGTCTAATATCCTGTGGTATACATCGGCCACGGGTGGCACAGGCTCGCCAATAGCACCAACACCTTCTACTTCAGTAGCCGGCGTGTTTACCTGGTATGTAACGCAGACTGTAAACAATTGCGAAAGCGCGCGCTATCCGGTAACGGTTACCGTTAATGCCAAGCCACCGGTGCCAACTATTACTAACAATCCCGGAGCTTATTGCCCGGGTCAGCCATTCAACACTTATACAGTACTATTGGGTTCCAACATATTGTGGTATAATGCAGGCACAGGTGGCTCCGGCTCGCCAACAGCCCCAACCGTGAATACCAACAACCCGGGTACATACACTTACTACGCCAGCCAGACCGTACTGGGTTGCGAAAGCGATCGAACACCAGTGACAGTGACGGTATATGACCGTGTAACTGCAGGCTTTACGTACAATGTTAACTTCGGTTGTCATGGCGATACAGTTATATTCTCTAACAATTCAACCGGTGCAGTGAACTATATGTGGGATTTTGGTGATGGTATGTCATCAATAGATCCGTACCCAATGCACTTCTACCCGGCACAGGGTATTTACACCGTAAAACTATTCTCCCACAGTGCCAACTGCGTTGATAGTGCCATTCAGCCAATAGATCTTACGCACCCTGTAGTGTCAGCATTCACCATCAATCCTACTACAGTATGCCAGGGCTTGCCGGTAAACTTTACTGCTACACCTACTGTAAAGTCAGGTACTACTGCTACCTACGCATGGAGCTTTGGAGACGGACACACAGCTACTGATTCTTTAACAACCAATAGCTATGCTAATACCGGCAACTACACAGTAATGCTGGTTACGTCCGACTTTGTGCCTTGCAGCGATACTGCTTATGGTACAGTGCAGGTAGACTCTGCGGGTTCCATTGCTATGACAGCATCTGATACAGCTTTTTGTAAAGGCGGCCATACAACGCTTACTGCCGGCTACACCGATCTGGGCCTTACCAACTTTGTTTGGAACTTTGGCAATGGCGATAGCATTTACAATGTGAACCCGGTGATATATGCTTACGGTGCGCCAGGTATTTATACGGTTTCCGCTACAGTGCGTTACAGGGCATGTCCTGAGCTGAACATCAGCAAGGTGATACATGTGTTCGATCAGCCGCAATTGTCTATTGGTGCAGATTTTACTATTTGCGAGGGTAACTCTGCAGCCATACTCTCCGACAACATTAATAATTCTATTGCCGGGGCACAATGGTTATGGAGCACGGGAGAGACCACATCATCCATCACCGTTACTGGTGCAGGGTCATACTATGTAACGGTGAATACCGGCGGCTGTACGGCAACCGATACCGTAAATGTTGTGAACGATTGTAGCGTGGCGATGGTTAATATCTTTACTCCAAACGGCGATGGCGTGAACGACTATTTTAATCCGCGCCTTTATCTTGGTGCAGGTCTTAAAGCATTCCACATGCAGATATTCAATCGCTGGGGTCAGCTCATATTTGAGACAAAGACACTCGATGGCCGCGGCTGGGATGGTAAGTTCAACAATGTGGATCAGCCGGAAGAGGTATATGTGTATATGGTAGATGCTGTGTTTACCGATGGTAAGCAGGTAACTAAGAACGGCAATCTTACACTGGTAAGATAGTCGCAATATAGATATGTGGACGGAGGTTGCTTTGGCAGCCTCCGTTTTTTTATGTGCTGTCTTTTCTTAATTTAGAGCACATGATACAGCTACCTGCCAAACACAGCGCCACAGGCAATACTATCTTTTCCGTAATGAGTGCCATGGCACAGCAGTACAATGCCATCAACCTGTCGCAGGGCTTCCCCGATTTTAATATAGATGAACAACTGTCGCAATTCCTGGCCAAAGCCACAACCGATGGTTACAACCAATATGCGCCTATGCCGGGCCTGCCGCTGCTCCGCCAGGCTATAGCCGCCGATCTGCACAGGAGATATAACATCGGGGTGGATGCAGATGCAGAGATCACCGTGACGCCCGGTGCCACATACGGTATCTATACCGCACTGAGTGCCGTATTACAGCCGGGCGATGAGGTCATCATCTTTGAGCCTGCCTACGATAGTTATATACCCAATATAGAAATGAATGGCGCTAAGGCTATACCAATAGCGTTGACAGTGCCCGATTATGGTGTAGACTGGAACAAGGTAAAGGAGGCTATAACACCGGCTACAAAAGCAATTGTAGTAAATACCCCCAACAACCCCACCGGCGCCATATGGAGCAAGGAGGATTGGGATACGCTGGCTGAATTAGTGCGGGACACAGACCTCGTTATTGTCTCCGACGAGGTATATGAGCAGCTGGTATTCGACGGTGCTAAACACTATTCTGTATTGGAGCATGCCGAACTGAGGGCGCGGAGCTTTGCGTTGTATTCCTTTGGCAAATCTTATAACAACACCGGCTGGAAAATGGGCTATGCAGTAGCGCCTGCCGAATATACTGTAGCCTTCCGTCGCCTGCATCAGTTCCTGGTGTTCACGGTCAATACGCCTGCACAGTATGCGTTGGCGTGGCACATAGCCTCAGGATCGGCCATGCAGGTGCGCCCGCTGATGGAGCAGAAGAGAAACTATTTCCTGGAGTTGATGAAGCAAACACCATTTACCATTCACCAGCCTGCAAAGGGCAGCTACTTCCAGCTGGCATCTTATGAGCGTATATCAGACTTGCCCGATATGGAATTTGCGCAATGGCTCACGCAGGAGCATGGCGTAGCTACCATACCGGTAAGCGCCTTCTATCACAACAAGAAAGATGATAAGATAGTCCGATTCTGCTTTGCCAAAAAAGAAGAAACGTTGCAGCTGGCGGTAGAGCGATTGACTAAATTGTCTGCCAGATAACATAGCTCTGAAAGAGCGAAAGATATTCTCTATAAATTATCTTCTATTTCCTGCGGCTTATGCCCGCGCCATGTAGCATGTGGATAGGCGATGAACCTGCTCGCGGCACCAGGGAACTTTTCTTGAAACGAGGTCTTGGTCTTTCTGAATACCCTGTATTGAGGGCAGGGTGGGGCATTCAGCTCTTTATATGCCCACTTGTTTACGTTGATCATCGGCTGACCATGGCATATATTGTTGTTGTCGCGTGCCATGTAGGGAGCCAGCTGCGCTGCCCGCTCGGGGTTACTGATGCAGATGAGCATATAGGGCTGCCTGCCGGAATATAGGTTGGCTGAGAGATAATTATCCCATAGCCCGAAGAAGCATAGCGCTGGTAATACTCCCCAGCTTACAGCAACTACCATATTGCGCCTGCTGAGCAGTGCGGGGATATTGAACGCTGCTATACGGTTTTTGATAAAGAAGAGATACAGGTAACAGATCATGACCACATTCCATGGCCATATAGAGCTATTGCGTTTCAGCCCTGCATAGCCAAATACAATGAGGATAAACGCGTGCATGGTTAGCAGCACTATGGCAGATTTGCGCTGGCTGCGGTAAAAGAGCAGCCCGATACCCGCCGTAGTTTCTATAATGCTCAACAGGTAGCCGCTATAGTAAACAGGGCGTTTATTGATGATGCTGGCAGGAAGATGCAGGAAGTCGCGCAATATAAGTGCTGCCCATTCGGAGGCCAGGAAGCCCGGGGTGAATTTATTAAGCCCGCTGTAAATGTATACAGCAGCACACATGAACGCCAGCGCCTTGAATGCGCTATTGGCATCGCGCCAATTGATCAGCATGATCACCAAAGTGAACAGGTATTGGTACTCCCACGGTTGCCACCGGTTCTGGTCGGGCAGACAGGCTACTAATTCGCAGGCTATTATGGCATAGACAATGAATTTGTTGCCGGGCTTTACTGCCAGCGCTACCAGCAGGCACAACGACAAGCCATACAATCCCACATGCAG
>CANGNA010000112.1 GCA_947455215.1 Chitinophagaceae bacterium | reverse complement strand
AAAAAACGGGCAACTTTAAAGGTCGCCCGTTTTTGTGTTATTTGAACCTGATAGTTCGTGCGAATTTTTTCAACTCTTTGGTGTCAGCTTCAAAGTTTTTTGAGTTGGTGCCGGTGATAGATACACATTTGTCGCCCTGGGCTAATACTACCTGGTAGATGAGTTGCTTTTTGCCGTCAGATTCTCCCGTGGCCTCCAGTTCGTATGCCTTATATCCGTTAATAGAAGCCAGTGATTTAGTGCTTATTTTAATGTTGGATATGCCATTGTTCTTCAGGCCGGCAAGCATCTGGTCGGCAATTGCAGCAGGTGTTGAAGAATTGTCAAAAGGCAAAGCTATAAGCAAGGCTATCGGGTTGTTCTCTTCATCTTGTTTTTCTGCATCGCCGCTATAGTTGAACATGTACATGCTGGCGGCATAGCGCGCAAACTTGAACCGGGACGTTCCCACTATTTTAAAGGGGGCTGTTGCAAACGGATCTATTGTGGTTGCCTTGTTATAGGTGGCTGCCAGTATGCATTTTTTGATCGCTTCACCCTCAGCGGCCATATCCTTCTTTACCATGGCCATCAGCATTACCGAGAAGGTGGAGTCGCCGAATATCAGCGCATAGCTCACCGCGTCTGGGTTGCCTTGCATGTATACGAATTTCGCCGGGTAGCCGTCTACTATAGTTTCCTTGTATTCAAATACCTTGGCGCCCTTTGCTTCAAATTTCTCTTTGCTGAAGGTTGCTCCGTTCTTATAATAGTCGCCGCCGTTCAGGTCCATCACCTGTATCATCGCATTGTCGCTCTGCAGACCGGTAAAAGTGGAAGATGGCTTCATGCCCGCCGGTGGCGTAAGCGACACTTTAGTGCCGGCAATATTCATTGGTTTGGCTGCTACATCCTGGTTGCGGGCTGCCTGTGGCCGCAGGTCTACCATAGGTGGTGGCGTGTCGTCAGTTTGGGCGTAAGCGGCTACAGCCGATAGGGTGCAAATAGTGAACAGTAATTTCTTCATGATATTGTTGTAAAAGATGAATGTTATGTTGAAAAGTAAAAAATAAAATGCTATTACTTCAGCGCGTTAACGGCCAGCCAGCTCATCATGCCCATGCCTACCTTCATAGCGTTCTCGTCAATGTCGAAGTGTGCATTGTGTACCGGCGCTGTAAAATGGCCTGCGCCATCGTTGGTGCCAATGCGGAAGAAGCAGCCCGGTGCCTGTAGTGTATAGAAGCTGAAATCTTCAGCAGCCATGCGCAGGTCCAGTGTCTTTACGTTATCCGCGCCTATATATTCCCTTGCCCAGCCTTCGGCCTTGCCGGTAAGTTCAGGGTCGTTAAAGAGAGAAGGATAGCCCACCGGTATCTCTACATCGGCCTTTGCGCCATAGGCGGCACAGGTCTGTTCGGTAAAATCCTTTATCCATTTGTGGGCCTGGTAGCGCCAGTCTTCGTTCATGGTGCGGAAGGTGCCCAGTATCTCTACTTTGTCTGGTATCACATTGGTGGCAAAGCCACCCTGTATGCTGCCAAAAGTAAGCACCGAAGGGATAAGCGGGTTGCCTTTACGGGCTATTACCTGCTGCAGGCCTACTATCACCTGGGCGGCTATAGCTATGGGGTCTATTGTTTGGTGGGGCAGGGCAGCGTGGCCACCCTTGCCGTGTATGGTAATGTATATCTCGTCGGCGCTGGCCATGTACTGGCCTGCGCGGAAGCCTACAGTGCCCACCGGCAGGTGCGGATATACATGCAGTGCCAGTATGGCTTCCGGCTTAGGGTTTTCCAGTGCACCTGCTTTTATCATCAGGCTGGCACCGCCGGGGTGTTTTTCTTCACCCGGTTGGATGATGAACTTGATGGTGCCCTCCCATTCGTGCTTCAGATCGTTAAGTATGCGCACTGCACCCAGCAGGCAGCTGGTGTGCACATCGTGTCCGCAGGCATGCATCACATTGTCGTTCTGGGAGCGGTAGCTGGTATCGTTAGCTTCCTGTATGGGTAGTGCGTCCAGCTCACAGCGCACGGCTATGCACTTTTTGCCGGGGTTCTTGCCTTCTATTATGGCTACAATGCCGGTATCAGCCACGCCTGTTGTGTGCTGTATGCCCCATTCTGCCAGCTTGGCGGCAACAAATGCCGATGTCTGGTATTCTTTAAAAGATAGCTCGGGGTGTGCATGTATATGGTGGCGTATGGCTTGTACGTCGGGGAAATATTGCTGCGCTTTGGCGCGTATCTGTTCTATCATAAATGTTATTTATCGGCTGCCAATGGCATCGGGCACTATCATGCAGGGTTTGTAAGTGTCGTTGGCCTCGTTAAAAAGGCCAAGTGCATCCTCCCTGCGGCGGAAGTCGCCAACCTTTATCCGGTAGTTGGGCGATACAAAAGAGAAATAGGTATGCACATTAGGGTAGGCGCGCATGAACTCTGCTTTTACGCGCATCGCCTCTTCGCGGCTGGTACCATTATATATCTGCACGCGGTAGCCCGATCCTTTGAACCCGGCCCCTACGGAAGAGCCGCGCATGGCCATACGATGTTGGGCTTTAATATCATCGTTCGCGGGTTTTGGCGGTTTTACTGCCGGCGTTGTTTTTACCGGTATGTTCTTTTCGGCTACAAAATTGTTCACGTCTTTCTGTACATCGGCCATGCGTGTAGCAGGTATTTTAGACTCTGCCCGTTTAGCAGGCTCCTTTTTCGTTGTAACAGCTACAGGTGGCCTGGGCGGCTCAGGGCGCTCCACGGGGCGGCTTTTATTAATGAGCAGGGCAAGGCGGGGGTCGGCATGCACAGACACATTGCCGCTTTGGGCGTAGGTGCTGGTGTATAAGCCAGCACACAATAATGTGGCCAGTAATATTCTAAACATAAAATTTGCGGGACTGCATGATAAAATTAGAAAAAAAGTTGGAATAATGTATTGTTATTGAAATAGATGTGTTGCGTTTTTATGTTGTTGGCTCATGAAAAGCTAGAGTGCATGAAATAACGTAAATTTGTATTGTAATAATGGTATATGACAATAGCAGCAGTAAAAGAGAAGTTGCATCATTATATAGATGAGGCAAATGGAGAAAAAGCCAAGGCTATGCTCGAATATATAGAGGATGAACTTTCGGGTAAGCAATATGAGGTAAGTGACGAAACCATGAATATGCTAAATGAACGGTGGGAGAATTACATCACTGGTAAATCATCAGTTCATGAACTGTCGGAATCAAAGAAGCGCATTGAAGCAAGAATAAAGAAATAATGATGTATAAGCTTGAGCTTAGCAATGAAGCTGAGGAAGATATAGTTATTGCGACAGATTATTATAGCGAGCAGAGCGATGGATTAGGTGTAAGATTTTTAAAAGAGGTCTATATAATATTAGACAAGATCGCGGAGCACCCCACTTATTATAAGTATTTGTCAGGAAAAGGGAACAAGCACTTCAGGTACACGCGGATTAAGGGCTTCCCTTTTATTGTGATTTTCAGAATTGATGATAAGAATATTATTGTTTCTGCAGTGCATAATACATGGAAAGATGATAAGCGTCAAGATTAAGGCTGTCTTTCTATAAAAAATTTTCTACATTCTGCACTTTGTATTTTTTATTTCCCTACATTTGCACTCCAATTCTCATATTGCTCTTTTTATAAGTTTGCATTTGGAAGAGTTGTAACTCCTTCGCAAGAGGGAAAAAATCAATTCGTTAACACCAAAAAAAGTTTAAATGGCTAAAGAAATCAGCGGCTTTGTTAAGCTGCAGGTAAAGGGTGGCGCAGCCAATCCCGCACCGCCAATCGGTCCGGCCCTCGGTTCTAAGGGCGTCAACATCATGGAGTTCTGCAAGCAGTTCAATGCTCGTACTCAGGACAAAATGGGTAAAGTACTTCCAGTTACGCTTACAGTTTACACAGACAAGTCTTTCGACTTCGTTATCAAAACTCCTCCGGCTGCCGTTCAGCTGATGGAGCTTGCCAAGCAGCCTAAGGGTTCTAAGGAGCCAAACAGGCAGAAAGTTGGTAAGGTTACCTGGGCTCAGGTAGAAGAAATTGCCAAGGACAAAATGGCTGATCTGAACTGCTTTACCCTGCACAGCGCAATGAGCATGGTAGCCGGTACAGCACGCAGCATGGGCTTCACCGTAGAAGGTACTGCTCCCTGGGCTTAATTATCCACCTTATTAAATTTTTGATGCAATGGCGATCACAAAGAAAAGAAAAGCTGTAGAGGCTAAACTCGATAAAAATAAAATGTACACGCTTACCGAAGCTTCTGCTATGGTTAAGTCTGTAAATACTACAAAGTTCGACAGCTCTGTAGACGTTCACATCCGCCTGGGTGTTGACCCTAAGAAAGCTGATCAGGCTATCCGTGGTACAGTAAGCCTGCCGCACGGTACAGGTAAAACTAAGCGCGTACTGGTGCTGTGTACTCCTGATAAGGAAGCGGAAGCAAGGGCTGCAGGTGCTGACTTCGTAGGTCTGGACGAATTCGTACAGAAGATAGAAAGCGGCTGGACAGATGTTGACGTAGTAGTTGCTACACCATCTGTAATGCCTAAGATAGGTAAGCTGGGTAAGATCCTCGGTCCTCGTAACCTGATGCCAAACCCTAAAACAGGTACCGTTACCAACGATGTGGCTAACGCTGTAAATGAAGTAAAGGGCGGTAAGATCGCGTTCAAGATAGACAAGGCTGGTATCATCCACGCTTCTATAGGTCGTATTTCCTTTACACCGGAAAAAATTGCTGAGAATGCACAGGAGCTCATCAATACGCTCGTACGTATGAAGCCTTCTACTGCAAAGGGCACTTACCTCAAAGGTATCAGCATGGCTGCAACCATGAGCCCGGCTCTCACAATTGACACTAAGAGCGTAAGCTAATTTAAAAAACTATTGATTAACTAGTCCGGAACCAGACCAGCGTCTGTCTCAGGATTATCAAATTAAAGAAAATGACACCAGCTCAAAAAAATGAAGCTATAGTTGCACTGAAAGAGAAATTTGCTCAGTACGACAACTTTTATATCACCAATACCGAATCATTAACGGTAGAACAGGTGAGCAAGCTGCGCCGTCTCTGCTTCGAAAAGAATGTAGAAATGAAGGTAGCTAAGAACACCCTCATCAAGAAGGCCCTCGAAAGCTTTAACGATGAGAAGTATGCAGACATCTATGCATCATTACATGGCGTTACTGCGCTCATGTTCTCTGATTCTCCTAAAGAGCCTGCAATGATCCTTACTTCTTTCCGTAAGGATACAAAAGACAGGCCTGTTCTGAAGGCTGCCCTGATAGGTACTGACGTATTTACAGGCGACAACGAACTGGCCAACCTGACCAAGATCAAGACGAAGAACGAGCTCATCGGCGAAGTTATCGGCTTGCTCCAGTCTCCTGCAAAACGCGTTCTGGCTGCACTGTTGCACCACCACGAAGGCGCAGCTACTTCAGAAGAAGCAGCTCCTGCAGAAGCTTAATTATGGCTTCCAAGTCCAATATATAAGTTACAAGTAAGTACAAGTAAACAACATTTTAAAAAACAACAATTAAAAAGTATAAAAATGGCAGACGTAAAAGCATTAGCCGAACAATTAGTAGCTCTGACTGTAAAAGACGTACAGGAACTGGCTAACATTCTGAAATCTGATTACGGCATCGAGCCAGCTGCTGCTGCAGTTGTAATGGCTGCTGGTGGTGGCGACGCTGCACCTGCTGCTGCTGAGAAGACTGCGTTCAACGTAGTGTTGAAGAACGCAGGCGCTTCTAAGCTGAACGTAGTTAAGGTTGTTAAGGACCTGACTGGTCTTGGCCTGAAAGAAGCTAAGGAACTGGTTGACGGCGCTCCTAAGAACGTTAAAGAAGGTGTTAGCAAGGCAGAAGCTGACGATATCCTTAAGAAACTGGTTGAAGCCGGTGCTGAAGTTGAGATCGCTTAATTGCTTCCTTCCGGAATATAATTTACGCCTCCGCATTGCGGGGGCGTATTTTTTT
>CANGNA010000111.1 GCA_947455215.1 Chitinophagaceae bacterium | reverse complement strand
TGCGTGGTGTTCGCAAACGTATCCACCTGGCTCGATCCATCACCCCAATCCCAGGAATACTGATCCACCGGCCCGGTAACAATATGCGCATTGAACTGTACTGTTTTGTGGTAGCAGATATGGTGCGGGTTGGCGGTGAAATTGACCACAGGCGGATTTCCCGTATTAACTATTGTGGTGTCCTGGCGGGTGCAACCGTTGGCAGTGGTCACTGTGCAAATAACAGAGAAGGTGCCAACAGCGGTGAACGTGTGGCTTGGCGTTGGCAATGATGCACCACTTACCGGCGCACTGCCGTCGCCATAGTTCCAGGTATAGTTGGTTATGGCTGCCGGATAGCTGGCCGCAGAAGGGTACGATGTGGTTAGTGCTGATCCAAATGTAACCGGAAGTGGGATACACCCACAGCCACAAGTTGGTGATTGAGGGTAAATATTGAAGTTCATATCATTCATCACATACTGCTGCTTTATGGTGTCTTTGCAGCCATTGGTATTAGTGATGATCATCGACACATCGTAAACGCCGTTGGCAGAATACGTATGCGTTGTAGTGCTGCCTGTGCCTGTACCTCCGTCGCCGTAGGTCCAGGTAGCGGTAACGCCTGCAGGCAGCGTACCGGTAAACGTTATTGTAGCCGGTGCAGGGCAGGCTATTGCCGGCGACATAGTAAAGCTGCCGGTAGGTTGCGGCAATACAGTTATGGTATGCGTCACTGTATCATAGCAATAACCGTTGTAAATGATAAGCCTTACATTATAGGTGCCGGGCGTACTGTATATATGGCTTGCCGTATCAGAGGTCGATGTGCCGCCGTCACCAAATGTCCAGCTGCTGCTGGAGTGTGGGCTGCTGGTATTGTTAAAGGTGATGTTATTGAACACACACACCGTGGTCACCGAGCTGAAGGACGCCGTCATGTTGCCCACAAAAATGTAGTTCAGGCGGGTCAATGTATCCGTACAGCCATTGGCGTCTGTTACCGCCAGCCGCACCGTGTAGCTGCCCGCTGTGGCATAGTCGTGTGTGGGGTTGGCTGCGGTGGAGATGCCACCGTCGCCAAACGTCCAGTAGTAGGTAAATGGTGCCGTACCTGTACTTGAATTGTTGAACACAGCATGCCCCGGGGCATCACAGAAATAAACAGTTGTGGCCGCAAACGACGGTACAGGCTTGGTAAATACATGCACAAAGCTGCTGATGGTACGCGTAGTAACGCAACCCTGTGCATTGGTCACAGACAAAGTAACATTATAGTATCCTGGTGTAGCATATATATGTGTGGGGTTGGCCAGCGTACTGGTAAAGCCATCACCAAAGTTCCAGATGCAGGTTACGGGGCCTGGCACCCCCGGTGTTGATGTGTTGGCAAAGTTCACTGATGTGCCGGGGCATACTGATGTGTCGGATGCAGTAAATGTTATAGTGGGTGCCGCATATACGGTTATGGTAAGTGTATGTGTTGCTGATGAGGTGCCGTTGTATGCTGTAAGCGTTACTGTGTAGGTGCCGGGGGTAAGGTAGCTGCCGCTCACATTCGTCAGTACAGATGTCGTACTGTTACCCAGGTCCCAGGAGTAACTGGTGGCACCGCTGGAGGTATTGGTGAAGTGCACCACCAACGGAGCGCAACCTGAAATGTTATCGGCTGTAAAGTTGGCCGTAAGCGCCCGGGCAACCCCCGACACAAAGAGCAACGTGATAAGTAAAAAAAATCTAAGGGTAGCGTTTCTCATAAGCGGTCCGATTTATAAGTGCTGATTACTTACAAAGGATATTAAAGTTAATAATCTTTTGTTAATAAGACGGGGAAAACGCCTAAAACGTTGGTATTTCGTTAAACATAATAAATAAAATTATTAATCGTTTATCAATAAACGATTAATATCATGCAAAAGGACATTATGTGTCTGGAAATGTCGAATTAACCCGCTACCCTGGCTGCTTTATAAATGGGAACGGTAGAACAAGGCTCGCCGTACATCAGCGATTTCACTACAGGTCTCAGGTGTTGGGTGATGGCCACGTAAGCAGCATCGGGGATGGGCGTATCGCCACAACCCTTTATCACCACGCGCTTATCTGCATATTCATTTTTATCTATTGCAGCTATGTTGCGGTATACCAGGTTAGTAGCGGTTTCTGCCGGGGTGCCGTAGTAGACTGATGCAGCTACCGGCTCCAGGTAAGTACCGGCCAGCATATAGGCCCAAACCGGTATTATAGCATCTACAGAGCAGAAAAGGGCTACATGCTTTCCGGCATAAACCGACCAGTCATGCACTTTCAATGCCTCGCGGTAGTCCTTTTCCTTCAAGATCATTTCACGAAACAGGAATGGTTTCAGGTCAAAAGCCGCAATGGCTTCCGCTCCGGGTATATACGACACCAGGTCTAGTGTTATTATCCCACTTTCCGCTACCTTATTTACAAACTGTTCCATAATACTATTACTGTTTCCGGCACAAAGTTACATCGCTCCGGGCAACTGTGCTATTTATGCTGCCCATACCATTATTGACAAAAAAAGCGCACCGGTGTGGGTGCGCTTCATTTATATTATTATTATTAACAACTATCTGTATATCTCGTACTGCAGATCGTAGGTCTCTGTTTGCAACAAATGTCCTGCACTGTCCGACACCAACGCTGTTGTCTTGGTAATTTTGTTATACGCATCGATATCATAATCAACGCTGATGTCGCCTGTTACTTTCTTTATCTTCCAGATCAGGTTATCGTTCTGGTAAAAGTTAAAGCCGTACTGCAGGAAAGAGTTCAGCTGTATGTAATCTCCTATCCGGTTGAACTTATCAGTATAATAGGAATACTCTTCATTATTCACCGCGTCTATTGATGATATCCTGCGTGTAAGGTTGTAATTATACGATGTATATGTATAATAGTTACTGTTAGAATATGCTCTCTTGGTCACCAGCTTACCTATGTAATCGTATGTGGTGGTGCTTGCTGGTTCATAAGTAACGCCTATCATGCCTTTTTGGTCGGTAATGTAGAAGGCCGTCTGCTGTACATTCTGTAGATTCAGGTAGCGCGTTGTATCAAATATCGTATCGTTCCTGTAGGCAAGTGTCTTGATCAGGCTCTGGGAACCGTCGTCCTTGGTATGTGTTATCTGCGATACGCGGTTATAGCCGTCATATACAAAGCGGTAAGTTTCGTTCAGGGTTGGAGCACCGCTGGCATACTTGGTCGATTTCGTGAAATTGAGCAGGCGCACATTATCCGGGTATGGGTTTAATGAATGCGTCTTTTTACACGAAAAAAACACAGAAACAGATAGTATTATCAGCACCGCAGAACGGAGGAATTGCTTTGTCATATAACACATGGTTTTTATGCGCGAACTCAAAAATAACAATTACACGGCAAAATACAAGACGCAGCCCGCCAAATCGCTATTTTATTTCTTTCAGAAAGGCGATCACCAGCTTCACAATGTTATCTACGTTCATCAGCGATAACTCGTCGGGTTTATCATATATATCATGATAATATCCTTTGCCGCCATTGGTGTAAATGAAAAAAGAGGGCACACCCGCCTCGCTGAAGTGGTAATGGTCGCTATTGGCCGCCTTACCCCGGCTCTTTATCTGCGGCAGCAGGTGGCGCTCGTTATTGATCTGCTCTAACAGCTTGAACTGCGCCGGATATTCTGTAGCGTTCACTACTGTTATACCGTCAGTGGCATCGCCCATAATATCCATATTGGTGAGGAATTTTATCTGGGCCAGGGGTACGAGCGGATGTTTGGTATAGTAGTCCGACCCCATCAACCCAGCTTCTTCTCCGCTAAAGGCAATGAACAATATGGAATAATGGTGTTTATGCCTGGCAAAATAACGGGCCATATACAGCATCATAGCCGTACCGCTCGCATTATCACTCGCCCCGGGGAATATCGCATTGCTGCCCATCATACCCAGGTGGTCGTAGTGTGCCGTAATGGCCAGGAAGGTGTCCTTTACCTCGCCGCGCAATACACCTACAATATTATCGTTCTCTACATCCTTCAACAGCCGGGCGTCTATATGCACTGACATTGACCCCAGGTGTTGGTCGAACAGGCTGTCTTTTACATAAATGACGGTGGCATGCGTTGTCTCCCTCGCTACCGTCCAGATGAACTTCTCCTTCTGCGGCACCACATAACAGCCCACCGGCAGGGTCAGGGAAAAATGGGCTTTCTTTAGTTTCAGCAACGAGCAGATGGAGTCTACATGCTCGAGGTAATAAATCTTATTATTGCTGCGGAAAGTGTTCAGCAGCTTACGCCATTGGTCTTTGTCCTTTATAGCCGACAGGTCTACTTTCTCAAACCGCAGGTTATCACCATTAAACGGGGAACTGCCCGCGTCTACTATATAGTCTTGGCCGGCAACAAGTTGCTTACCATTAAATGTCACGTCCATCCGGCCGGGAAATATATTTACCGGGAAACTGTAATGCTGCCTGTATGCCCTGTGTGGCGCTACCGGCTTCAGATGGTATTTTTTGAATTGCTTTCTTATGTAGTTGGCTGCCTGTTCCTTGCCGTCTTTCACATAGCCGCGCCCGTGCATCGACGAGTCGGCAAGGATATTGATGCGCTCATGCAACCACGGTTTTATTACCGTATCACACTGCGCACTGCTATACGCTAGCGGCGTGCAAAGAAGAGCGATAAAAAATAATATCCTACGCATGCGAAGCATTCTACTACAAGGCCTGTTTACAGATCACCAGTGACGTGGGGGGTATATTCTTCACATGGTAAACGTTGGTTGCCCGGCAATCGATGCCGCAACGTATAGCTGAGTATGTTTTGCTAAGTTAATACAAGGTTCTTACAAAATCAATCCTCGTCGTTTATGGCTATCTCGCTACCCTCGTATTTGCGGGTCTTAAGGTTATAAACGTCGCCCTTCGACATGATGTGAACGATGATATTCTCTACAGAGATCGGCTCACCAAAGCTGATGTCTGCTATGTTGTTATACTCTATATTTCTTCCGTCTATGATGATGACGCTGCCGCTGCCTATGGCCTTCATGCTGCACCCGTCCGATACCACCACGCCGGTATCTTCGCCCAGGCCTATGCCTATTGCACCTGGCTGCGCAGCAACTGCCTGTGCCAGGCGGTTGAAGCGGCCACGCTTATCGAAGTGGGTATCAATGATCACATTTTGCAAAAAGCCCAGGCCCGTGGTTATCTTCACCTCCCCTTTCAGGTGGGCAAGCGCTGCACTGCCTTCATATATCATGGTATTGCTCATAGCCATGGCGCCGGCACTGGTACCCCCTATAGGGAAGTCTTCGTTTTCGTAGCGCTCCTTCAGAATATCCAGGAACTCGGTGCCACCAAAAATAGACGACAGCCTTAGCTGGTTACCTCCGGAGAACATGATGCAACTACAGGCTTTCAGGCGATCAATGAATTCGGGCAAGGCAGCATCTTCGCGGTTGCGGATGCGCATATGCCCCACATTGGTGCAGCCTAGCTTTTTGAATGCATCCTGGTAGTTCTCAAATACCTCATCGGGTATAGACGATGCCGTTGTTATCACCTCTACCGTTGGGTTGTCGCCCGGTATAAGACTGGCTATATTTTTAAGGATGCCCAGCTCAAAGAAGTTAAGCCGGTTTCTTTGTACGATACCTTTCTCCAGGTCTGTCCCCTTGTCTTCCGCCCCGCCTACTGCAATCAAATGCCCTTTAGGATACGCCACTAACTAATGATTTTAAATACGATAAATAGCAAACATAATAAGTTTTTGCCGAATAGGCACCCTTTTGCTCCTGCTGCATGACGTTAAATATCAATAGAATGACGCTAAAATTAACATCCCGGGCACTTGCCGCGCCAAAAATATATAGCAAACCGCTACCTGTAAACAGCAAAAAAATAATAGCTTCGCTTACAGCCGGGTTGCCCCGGCACCACGTACATGCAGCGCTCTCTTTTAACATTATTCTTTTCACTTATTCTTTTGTATGCACCGGCGGTATACG
>CANGNA010000110.1 GCA_947455215.1 Chitinophagaceae bacterium | reverse complement strand
TATCGCTGACTGACTGATGACTGGACAGCGGCACTTTATTGTTTCCGAAAACAAATATGTCCCGATAGCTGTCAGTCTGAAGACAGGACAGCGGCTGTTGTTGTGGGGAGTATGCTATTTTTCTGGCATCTGACTAGCAATTTCGGGACGTATTCGTTTTCGGAAACATCAAAGTGCGGCTGTCTTGTCTTCAGACTGACAGCTATCGGGACGTATTCGTTTTCGGAAACATCACCCCAGCCTCGCAAAACTGATAAAATCGGTGCCCGGTATTTGGGTGGCACCTGCCTGGCGCAGCATGGTAACAAGCTGTCCGCGATGGTAGGTACTGTGGTTGAACACATGGTGCAGTATCTGCGCAAAAGTATTAGTATAGGCATTGCCGCGCCTGTCGGTATAACTAAGCGCTGCAGATAGCTGTTCATCAGTTTGAGTGGCTACAAAGGCAGCTATACTGGCCGATGCCTGTTGCCAGTGGTGGCACACTTTGGCTACAGTCCCATTCATCTCCCCGTTCCATACCGGTTGTGCCACGTGCTGCATGCGCTGCAGCCACACATCTTCTGCGCCATAGATATGTGCCACAGTAGCTTTTATGGTAGGGAAGCTACTGTTGATGGTCATTTCTGCAGCGCCTACCGGTAATGCAGCTATGGCATCTATCACCAGTTGGTTGGCCCATATATTGTATTGCGCGTATTGGTTCAGTAGTTCTTTCATAAAAAATGATGACAGGTGTAAAGTTAAAAGTAAACTGGTATCATCAATGAGTTAAGCTAAATCGTTATTTTTGTATAAAGTGTGGTTATGGACATAAATCCTCAATATACGTACGATAAGCAGGGCAATCCGGTAGGGGTTTTCATTTCCATAGATGAGTGGAATGAGGTGTCAGATGCATTACATCTGGAAATACCGGAATGGCAACGAAAGGCTCTTGATTCTGCTATAGAATTGCTGGATAGTGGCAAAGCGGAATTGCTGAGATGGGAAGATATCAAGGGTAAAATTGTATCCTGATGACATATTCAGTAGTCTTTCTTTCTGACGCCTATCTTGATATTTTGAATGCAAAAGAATATTACGAAGGTCAGGCTAAAGGTCTGGGGATCAGATTTGGTAGCGAAGTTGATGCGACCATTAGTAGGATAGCAATCAATCCTCAGGCATTTTCAACACGTTATCGCGAACTACGTGCTGCAAAGCTTCGGCATTTCCCCTATTTAATTTACTACAAACTTGATCTGGCAAATACCACTATAAAAATTCTTAGAGTATTTAATACCTATCAGAAGTTGCCATGGAGTTAATAAATCGACAGGGCTTTTTACTTTTTCACGTTTCACTTTTTAATTTGAAATGCGTAACCCAGGTAGTCCGTCCATGGTATGTCGGTAACACCGGCTATACGCAGCTGGGTGATCAGCTGGCCGCGATGCAGGGTGTTGTGGTTGAAGATATGGTGCAGCAGGTCGGCGAGCGATACAGTATAGCTATCGCCGTTGCGGGTTTGGAAGGTGAAGTCGGCAACCAGTTGTTCTTCCGTACAATTTTCTACAAAGTGTACTATGCTTACCGAAGTGCGGTGCCACGCATTGCATAACTCATGAAACAAGCCTATAAATACCTGTTGCAGATCCATGGGGTCGTTGTCGCCATGCAGGCGGCGCAGCCAGGTAAATTCCGTGGCCCACATATGCAGGGCGGTATCTTTAATAGTGGGGAAGCTGCTTTCCGATTCTGTAGTTATGGCCTTGACAGACAGGCACAGCATCACATCTATCAGTCGTTTATTGGCCCAGGCATTGTAGCCGGCCTGGCGCAGTAGCATTTCCTTCATGGTATCGCGTATCTTTAACCCACGAAAATAGCTAACAATGACTGATAATACACATACACCCGGATTTGATACCTTATGCCTGCATGGCGGCCATGTAACAGAGTGCAACCGTGCACATCTTACGCCCATCTATGCATCAAGCACTTACGAGTTTGATAGCGCCGAACAGGCGGCAGCCATCTTCAGGGGAGAAGAGAAAGGGTATATATATGGTCGCTGGGGTAACCCTACCATTACCGAGGCAGAAGAGCGTATAGCCATGCTGGAAGCCTTTGGGCTTACAGATGCCGATGGTACACCGCTACAGCTGAAGGCCATATTGCATGCATCGGGCATGGCGGCTGTGGCCACCATGTTCATGGGCAATGTAAAGGCAGGGGAGTGCATACTTACCCACCAGTCGTTATACGGCGGCACACACGAGATCATAGAAAAGATACTGCCCGATATGGGCATAACCCATACCATTGTCGATTTTCACGACCTGGCCGCTGTGGAAGCCGCGCTGAAAGCGGATCAAAGCATCAAACTGATGCATATAGAAACGCCTGCCAACCCTACATTGCAGTGCGTAGATATTGCTGCGCTTACTGCTATAGCTAAAGTGCATGGCGTAGTGGTGACTGTAGATAATACGTTTGCTACGCCGTACCTGCAACAGCCGTTTGCCTTTGGGGTAGACTATGTTGTGCATTCTACCACCAAATTTCTTAACGGGCACGGCACAGCCATTGGTGGTATATTGGTGGGTAGGGATATAGCCCGCATGAGTACCGCATTGACCAAAACACACCGCCTGCTGGGTGGCAACAGCAATGCGTTTGATGCCTTTTTACTGGTAAATGGCCTGCGTACCCTGAGCGTGCGTATGGACAGGCACTGCGCCAATGCAGAAAAGGTAGCCCGTTTCCTGCACGACCATCCTGCGGTAGCCAAGGTGAACTACCTGGGCCTGGAGGATCACCCGGATCATGCAACAGGTAAAAAGCAGATGAAGCATCCCGGTGCTATGCTGAGCTTTGAGCTGAAGGGCGGCTTTGATGCCGGTGTAAAATTTATGAACAGCCTGAAAATATGCCTGAACGCAGTGTCGCTGGGCACGTGCGACACCTTGCTGTCGCACCCTGCATCTACCACGCATATGGGCGTATCGCGCGAGCAACGCCTGAAATTCGGCATTACCGATGGCCTGATCCGCATGAGCGTAGGCATTGAGAATGTGGCAGATATCATTCACGACCTGGAACAGGCCATGATGTAACTATAAGTTAATAGACTCTTGGCGCGTGTACTATATTGTGGTGGTAAACCCTTATTTTTTAAAAACTTAGTAAATGCTAATACGCTAAAGGTCAGTGTTTTAGGTGATTTGGGCGTTTTTGCTTGTTTTTATATACTGTGGCGGCATTCTATATTTGTAAAGAGCTATCACCATAGCCTTACTCTTTACCATGTATACTGTCCTCCTGATCTCGGTGGCCAACTGGGATTCACTTATCGAGCTGCCGGCAATATTGAAAACTGCCGGCTGTACCCTTGATGTTTATGCCGCACCCCGAAGTTGGGTGCTCAATAATTCCAGCTATGATAACTGGATAGAAGCGCCCGACAGCCGCGATAATATTGACCATTTGCTCACCTTCCTACAGCAAAATGCAGATAAGTATGACTGGATAATCCCCGGAGATGATATTGCTGTACGCCTGCTGAATGAGCGCATAACCGACGAAACGCTGTTCTACAAAGTGATGCCGTTGACCAAAATGGAGAACCGGGAGGTGTTAGGCTCTAAGGCCGGCTTTGTAACGGTATGCAACAAGTATGGTATCAAAACCCCGAAGCAACTGGTATATGATGGCGTGCAGCCACTGGAAGAAATAGGTAATTATATTGGCTATCCGCTGATAGTAAAGGTAGATGAAAGCGAGGGTGGTTATGGTGTGTTTAAATGCCGCGACCTGCAGGAGCTTACCGCTACGCTGAAGGACGTGCCGCTAAAGAATCTTGTACTTCAGCAGATGATAGCCGGTGAGGATATTAATACTGAGGCGCTGTATAAGGATGGGGTGCTGATGGTGTACAATTATTCGCGGACCACTACCGTGATGAAGGACTTCGGTGTATCGACCCGAAGGTTATTTGAAGATAATAACGACCTGGATGCTGTACTGGAGCAGATGGGCCGCGATATAGGACTAAATGGCTTTGGCAACATAGTGTTTATGCGCGACACCCAAACCGGTGAATACTACCTGATAGAAATAGATATGCGCCCCAACTCGTGGATGTACTACGGCAGGTTTACGGGCAATGATTTTACGGTTGCGGTAAAGAATATTATTGAAGGGAAGTTGCAACGGGTAAAGCCGGTAAAGGCTTTTGCGCCCATGACCATCAGCTTGTATAAAAAAGATGTGTACCGTATCATCAGCACTACCGATGTAAAGGGGGCGTTATACTGGATAATGAACAAGGATGGCTGCCGGCAATATATACCCAGCTACGATAAGCAATTATTAGGCAGCATTAACGCCTTCCTGCTGCAGACGGCAAAGGATAAGATAGCTGCCAAGGTGGGTATAGCGCGCAATGCGACCCTGTTAGCCCTGCTTGCGCACGGCATATATCAGTTCGTCCAGAACCTCGCCGTTTTTAATGATGTTGTGTTTGATATGTGCCTCTAAGGTAAAGCCTACTTTTTCCAGTACGCGCTTAGATGCAGGATTGTTACTATAGGGACGGGCATAGATGCGGGTGATCTCCGGGAAAGTACTGAATGTGTAGGCTATCATCTGTTGTACAGCACGCGGTACGATACCATTACCCCAGAACGGCTCACCCAGCCAGTAGCCCATTTCGGCGTTCAGCCGCATAATATCGGCCTGGGGAAACACACCTATGCTACCTACCGCCTCGCCATTGACGTCTATGGCCAGCACATTTGGCGGGTCGGTATGGCCGAACCGTTCTATGAACTGGTTGGCATTTTCTTCGGCATACGGATGCGGGAAGGCATCTGTCATGAACCGGGCGATCTTGAAATTGTTGGCATATTGCAGGAGGCTGCTTTTATCTGCAGGTGTCCAGGGGCGTAAAGTAAACTCCATTATTGTTTTGTTTTTTCGTCCGGCTCATCGGCGTGGCGTGTCTTATGATGGTACTTGTGCATGAAGCCCAGTTGCAGGCTAAAGTAATTTACAGTAGGATTGAAGCCATTCACCCCTTCCTGTTTTATTACATTGCCGGCAGCATTGTTATACAGCGTTTCCGTCAGCATGATCTTCCAGTCTTTACCCAAGGAAAACTGTTCCGAAACCCCGTAGCCCACACGAAAAAAAACTTGCTGAGCGAAGATGAGGAATTGTAAACGGTATCATACCCCCTTCCGTTGTTGATCTCGGTCTTCATGTCTCCGTGAAGCAATATGCTTACACCCGGCATTACAAACAGGTGCACAATGCCCCTGCGGCCCAACCCTACATCAACTAATGGTGCGGCAGAAAGGTAATTGCTATTCACGGTTGCCTGTGTGTATGCGGTTGTCAATGGTTGGCCGGAAAAAATGGAGTAAAGCCCACTGATTTGTTCATGCTGGTATATGAAGGAATAATTGTCGAACGACAAACGGCCGCCGATGAACAGGTGGGGTATCAACCGGTGCTCATAGCCGACGGCTGCGCCGGGTTTCAGGTAGGGCACCAGGTGATCTATGTCGCTGGACAGTACATTGAGGCCCGCCCGATAGCCTACGGGGCCATTGATGCCGGTCTCTACCCATATTCTGTCCTGTGCCTGCGCGCAAAGTGAAGTGAATATAAGCATGAATGATGATAGTGTTCGCTTCATAATATGAAGTTACGGGGAAAGGGTTAAAGGGTTAAAGGGTTAAAGGGTTAAAGGAGGATTAGTGAATGAGCATGCTTCCTTGGAAGATTGCTTAGTTCCTGCCAATGACAGTGCTCATGTCCGTGTCGCCCTTCGACAGGCTGCCAATGACACATTGTACATGTCCTTGATTTTCAATATCACAAAACGAATACTTCCCGACACAGCAATCACCCCCGACATTTGACAACGCGCTACGCTTGGTCAAATATCGTCCCCTCTTTTGCCCCACGCACAAGGCTTGGCAAAGAGGGGAGTTTCCGAAAATGAATACGTCCCGACGCGAGACTGCTTCGTTCCTCGCAGAGACC
>CANGNA010000109.1 GCA_947455215.1 Chitinophagaceae bacterium | reverse complement strand
TGAGCATGATAGAAGACCCTGAAAGACTGCAAACCGACCTGGCTTATTTTTTAGATTATTGTTACAGGAATGACCGCTAAGTGGATCAAAATACTGGTATTACTGCTGTTGGTGCCTTTTGCAAAGGTATCGGCCACGCATATTGTGGGTGGCGAGGTGACCTATAAATACATGGGCGAACTCTCTGCTAACAGGAGCCTGTACGAGATCACCCTGATCATATACGAGGATTGTAAGAACGGCCAGGCCGATGCCATAGAAGCCGACAACCCTGCCTTTATCTCTATCTACAGCCTTAAGCCGCCTATCTCTTATCCGCCTTACATACTCGATACCACCCTGTTCTTTACCTCATCGGTAAATGTGCCGGCCAACTTTACCAATGCGTGTGTCTCCAACATACCCGATGTATGCCTGCTGAAAAAGACATTTGTACGGCAATACGCCCTGCCGCACGACGATAGCGGGTATATTATTGCCTACCAGCGCTGCTGCCGCAATGGCCAGATAGCCAATATAGTAGACCCGGGCAACCAGGGCGCTACTTATTTCAGCATCATACCCCCGCGCCGCCTGGCCAACAACAATAATAGTGCAGTATTCACCAATTTTCCACCACAGATCATTTGTGTCAATAACCCACTTTACTACGACAACTCAGCTACCGATTCGGATGGCGATTCGCTGACTTACGAATTTTGCAGTGCTTCTGAAGGGGTATTCGACTTCGGCGGGCAAACGGTGGTAAAGCCATATGCCGGGCCGCCACCCTACCCCGACGCGCAGTACATAACCCCGCCATATTCGGCAGCTACACCTTTCACCGGAGGTCCATCCATACAGATAGACCCGCATACCGGTATCATCACCGGTACCCCCAACCGTATAGGCCGCTACCTGGTAACCGTTTGTTGCCACGAATGGAGAAACGGCGTGTTGATCAATACCACCAAGCGCGAATTCCAGTTTGTGGTCACAGACTGCTCTAAAGTAGTGGTAGCAAGCATACCGCAATACTCTACCGATGTCAACACCTACATCGTGGAATGCGACTCCTTTACGGTCAATTTTGTGAACACCAGCAAAGGTGGTTTCGCCTATCACTGGGATTTTGGCGTACCAGTCATTACCTCCGATACATCTGACGATTTCCAGCCATCATACACTTATACCGATACCGGCGTTTATACGGTAAAGCTGGTGGTCAACCCCGGCTCTACTTGTCCCGATAGTATCAGCAGGTTCGTAAAGGTATTCCCTAAGTTCCATGCTGCTTTTAGCGACAGCGGCCTGCAATGCCCCGATCTGCCTATCTACTTTAAGGACCGGTCAGAGACTACTATCAAGCCCATCACGTCCTGGAGCTGGAATCTTGGCGATGGCACCTTTACCAATGTTCAGGATCCGGTACACACGTATTCCGCAGGTGGTACGTACAATGTCACGCTCATATCACAGAACATCAAGAACTGCATAGATACTTTCGTATCGCAGGTGGTCATAGATAATTTCAAACCCAATGCCGGCAAAGACACCATCATCGTGAAGGGGGAGACCATTTATTTCAATGCCACCGGTGGCAGCAGTTTCTTGTGGTCGCCAGCCACTTACCTCTCCAACCCTAATATACCCGATCCCATTGGTTACTACCCTGATACCGGCGTGATCAACTATACGGTAACTGTAAAAAGCGCTTCCGGCTGTACCGGCGCCGATACCATAAAGGTGTGGGTGGTCAACCAGGCGGCTTTCTTTATGCCTACCGCCTTTACCCCCAATGGCGACGGGCTGAATGATGTATTCCGCCCGGTGGTAGTTGGCTATAAGTCCATCCGGTCGTTCCGCATTTACAATCGCTGGGGGCAGGTAGTGTATGCCAGCGATAATATTACCGACGGCTGGGATGGCACCTATAATCATAAGCATGCAGATATGGGCACCTATTTCTGGCAGATCAATTATACCGACCGCTTCGGTAAAGAAAGCTACCTGAAGGGCGACCTCACCCTCGTCAGATAAGTTTTTTTGTTTATTCGGCAGTAATCCCTAACTTTATTATACCACTTCTCTCAGGTAATATTTTATCCACTCTTAGCGTTATCTATAATTATATTCCGGAATGTAATAAACTAACAGGATATGTATATCCTTCGACGCATCATCTGTACTACCCTCCTGCTTCTGGCAGTCTGTGATACGTTTGCGTCGCACATAATTGGTGGGGAGGTCATTTATAAATACATGGGGCCTGTTGCCGGCAATAAATCACGCTACCAGGTAAGCCTGTCCATTTACGAAGATTGCCTGCATGGCTCACAACAGGCCATAGCCGAAGATAACCCCGCCTACTTTGCAGTTTACGACGACCTGGACAACCTGTTCTACTTCGACTCTTCTCACTACAGCTCGTCTGTAGATGTACCACCCAATTACAACATCGCCTGTATCACCAACGCACCCGATATGTGCACCTGGAAGAAGACCTTCATCGTCACTTTCGATCTGCCGCGGAATGGTCATAGCTACACCGTGGTATACCAGCGTTGCTGCCGCAATGGCGACATTATGAACATAGTCAACCCTGCCAATTCAGGCGCTACCTACACCTGCCAGATACCGGCCGATACCGTTGCATCGACCAATAACAGTGCAGTGTTCAAAAATTATCCGCCCCAGATAATCTGTGTCAACAATCCACTCTTGTACGATCATTCCGCTACCGATATTGATGGCGACTCACTGAGCTATGAACTATGCGAATCGTACGACGCACCCAACGGACTGCCCAACAACATCATCCCCAACCACCCTCCTTTTGCACCGGTCACCTACGTGCATCCTCCCTACTCCTACTACAATCCGCTCAATGCCTACCCCGCCCTGGCCATAGACCCTGTAACCGGCATGATGACCGGCAAGCCACTGATCACCGGCCGCTACCTGGTAACCGTGTGCTGCAACGAGTGGCGCCATGGCCGTATCATCAATACCATACACAGGGAATTTCAATTCGTGGTCACCGATTGCTCTAAGGCAGTATTGGCCGATATGCCCTACTTCACCGACGACCCTAATGTGTACCAGGTGAACTGTAAAGATTTCAGGATAGACTATTTCAATACCAGCAAGGGCGGCACCACATGGTTGTGGGATTTTGGCGTGCACGAAACAACGCTCGATACTTCTGCGGAATTTCAGCCTACCTATATATACCCCGATACCGGCATTTATACCGTAAAACTGGTAGCCAACCCGCACACACCTTGTGCCGATAGTACAGAAAAGAAGGTGAAAGTATTCCCGGTGTTCACTACTTCGTTTACTGATACCGGCCTAATGTGCCCCAACAACCAGGTCGGCTTCATAGACCTGTCTGTAGGTACTACCAGCCCGGTCAATTACTGGAAATGGAATTTTGGCGATGGCACAACGAGTAGCGAACAAAACCCTGTGCATACCTATAATACCGGTGGCACGTACAACGTTACCTTGGTATCGCAAAACAAGAAAGACTGCAGCGACACGCTTTTCAGGCAATTGTCCATAGAAACATTCCGGCCGTATGCCGGGTTAGACACCACGATAGTTAAAGGCGAGTCTGTGGCCTTCTACGCCACCGGGGGTGTAAGCTACGCTTGGACGCCCGGTATTTACCTGAAAGGTGCCGATGGCAACGCGCCTGTCGGCTACTTTGCCGATACCGGGCTGTTTACTTATACAGTAAAAATAACCAGTGCCGCAGGCTGTACAGGCTCAGACACCATCAACGTGCGCGTGGTCGACCAGCCCGCATTCTTCCTGCCCACCGGTTTCACGCCAAATGGTGATGGGCACAACGACATCTTCAGGCCCATATGTATCGGCTTTAAGGCCATAAGGTTCTTCCGCATCTACAACCGTTACGGAGAACAGGTGTTTATGACCGACAACATAGAAGAGGGCTGGGATGGCACCTATAACCGTAAAGCGGCCGATATGGGTACCTACTACTGGTATATTGGTTATGTAGATCGCTATGGCAAGGAAGGCACTATGAAGGGCGACGTGACCCTCGTAAAATAAAAAACGGGCAGGTCTTTCAACCCACCCGTTCATCTATTATTAGCTCTGCTTTATTTAGTAACAGTTATTTGCTTCACGTAATTGCCCTTGTCAGACTTTACCGACAGCAGATAGATACCCGCCGGCTGGCCGGAAAGATCGATGTTGGTGTTCTTATCCTTCAACACACTGCTGTACACAATAGCTCCCGATACATTGATCACTGTTGCCTGTGCATATTGCATAGCGTCAGTTACAGATACTGTTATTGCGCCACTCGTAGGGTTAGGATATAACACAGGTTCATTCGCAGTACTATTATATGTATTCTGTACACCTGTCACGGTAAAGCCCGGCTGTGTTGCTCGCCTTATCCTGTGGTTACCCCTGTCTGCAATGTATATATTACCCGAATGGTCTACACGTACACCAAATGGCATGTTCAGCCAGGCGGTTGTCGCAGTTATACCATCGCCATTATAGCCGGTAATAACAGAGTCGCCGGCAACTATGCTCAGCGTATTGGTTGCCTTGATCAGCTTACGGCAAGAGCAACTGAAATCACAATCATAAACATCATCATTATCATCCACACAAAGGCCATCTACTTCGCCGAGGCCCGCTACCATGGGGTCGCAGTTCTCACCAAAGTAAGTAAGCATGCCCTGTATACCCGCAAACGTGGTAATGATGTTTGTGGACAGGTTCACCTTCCTTAAAAGTCCGTTATACTGATCCGCTATAAGCAGGTTGCCGGAATGATCAAGGCATATGGCTGACGGTGAATTTAAAGCAGCTGCTGTAGCTGGCCCTCCTTCTCCACCAAAGCCGGCTGCACCGGTGCCCGCTATGGTTGTAATAATGCCTGTACCTGCAGCTATTTTCCGTATAACGCTATTGGAAATAGTGCTTACATATACATTACCCGCCGCATCTACACAAATGCCTTGTGGCCCGGCTATGCCTGCTGCTGTAGCTGGCCCGTTGTCGCCGTGGTCTGTTACACCCCCGTTACCGGCTATGGTGGTAATGATACCGGAGGTTGATATCTTCCTTACTCTTGCATTGCCGAAATCAGTTACATAGATATTTCCCGCTGCGTCTACTGACAGATACGATGGTGAAGAGAGCATTGCTGTAGTTGCCGGGATATTGTCGCCATTATATCCGGCAGTACCCGTGCCGGCTACTGTTGTAATGATATTAGTAGTAGCATTCACCTTCCTGATCACACTGTTCGCAATATCCAGTATATACATATTACCGGCAGCATCAAAGGCAAGGTCTTTAGGCTCCCCTATCTTCGCATTACTGGCAATATCATTATCCCCGGAGTATCCCGCCTCGCCGGTACCAGCCCAGGTAGTGATCATACCCTGTGCCGATGCCCGGCCGGTACTTATTGCAAAAGCGCCTATTGTCAATATTTGTAATAGTTTCTTCATATACAATAGTTTAATGGTTAATGACTTCGTTAAAGATATTGAAAATACTTTACTTTAACTAAAAGCCAATTCTATTTATTTCACTCTATGCTGCAACATAAAATGTCTGCCTTTCTCATTTCCGCTTTATGGTTTAACTTTGCGGTATGTCGGCGAATAAGATAATTGTAGCTATAGATGGTTTTTCTTCCTGCGGCAAAAGCACACTGGCTAAGCAGCTGGCTGCCCGCATTGGCTATAATTATATTGACAGTGGCGCCATGTACCGCGCTATTACGCTCTATTTCCTGCGCAATGGTGTCAACTACAACAACCACGACGAAGTGGTAGCGGCACTGGCCGACATCCATCTCACTTTTGTCTTCAACGAACACGCCAAATCTTCAGACATACACCTGAATGATGAGGACGTTTCCCTGCCCATCCGCGATATGCTGGTGGCCGAAAAAGTGAGCCCGGTAGCCGCAGTAAAAGAGGTGCGCAAATTTGCCGTGGCACAACAACAGAAGCTGGGCCGTAAAAAAGGTATTGTAATGGATGGTCGCGACATTGGCTCGGTTGTTTTCCCCGATGCTGAGCTGAAAATATTTATGGTGGCCGACCCTGCCGTGCGTGTGATGCGCCGCTTTAAAGAGATGTATGCCACTAACCCGCACATCACAATAGACGAAGTGCGCCACAACCTGGAACTACGCGACTATATAGACAGCACCCGCGAAGAAAGCCCCCTGCGCCAGGCTGCCGATGCTATCCTGCTGGATAATAGCTCCATGAGCCGCGAAGAACAATTGGATAAAGTGATAGGCTGGGTTAAAGAGCGCTCAATGGTCAGTGCTTAGTAATAGGCTTTACTGATACTCTATCGCTCACTTTTTTATATCTCCCATTACCGAATTGAAATCTCCGGACGATCTTAAAGTTAAGGCTGTCCTGCGCCAGTTGTTGCCGGGATAATCCCTTAGGATGGTCTGCCCAGTCAAATGCGTCCTCATCTCCGTATTTCGAATTTACACCTTGCTGCACCACGTCTATCGGCATAAATGCACTATCGCTACCCTTCACAGGCTTTAGTTCGAACGACCACCGCGACGATATCCTGGTATACTTACGGTTCACATCCTGCTCATGTAACAACAGCTTTGGCACTCCATGTACCAGTCCAAAAACATACAGGTCATCGGTCTCTACCCCACCAGGTGCGTTGGTGCCATCTACTATATAGCAACCAAAATTGTTATTCCCCAGTCGCACAAGGTGCAGCGGAGGTAATGTTTGATTAGCACCATGATCGCCTACACAGGGATTGAAATTCTTGAGTACCCATCTGTCTCCTTGTTCCGTAAACCATGCCAGGCCCATTGCTACAGACTCAAAATGCCCTATCCGGATATCTATCAGGTAGTCCAGGTTGCCATGAGTAGCTAAAGACATAATGATATGCTTCTTCCCGCTATCATCAGTAAAACAGAGCGTGTCAGCAGCCTCGGTCACATTCAGCGTGTCGGGGAATATGATCTTCATATCATCATACCTCGATAGGATAGTTGTTGGCCTGCATTGTTTACAAGACCAGGCTACAACATCAAACGCGCCCTCTTCTTTGTATGGAAACCTGTGATAATAATTACCCGGAAACAATAAACGCAATGCAGTTGCTTTTGAGAATGGTTTGGGTACTACAGTACCGATCTTACCTATTACAGCAGGACGCAGGTTTTGCGGATGCAACGCTTCATTGTCAGGATCCCATGCCGGTACGGGCACCGACCGAGCAATTGGCTGCCTGCTTGTTTTCTGCCGTTTATTACCGGCAAAAAACAAAACAAATACCACCGCTAAAAAGGCCACTTGCCTTATCGCTTTCATAGTTATTGTATAGTTAGCTTACCACTCACCCTCCTGTACCTGCCATTACTGAACTGGAATTTCCGCACCACTTTAAAATTCAGACTATCCTTAGCCAGTTGCGCTTTCGTCATTTCCGGTACATGGTCTGTCCAGTCAAACTCAGTATCTGGTGTGTTCTTATAGTAGGTACCCTCCAGGTTCAGCGTTATCGGCATCCATGTGTTATTGGTTTTTCCAGCCCATGGTATCAGTTCATACCACCAGGTTGATGACGGTGTATTTACCCTACCAACCTTCTCGTCATGCAGCACCATGGCCACATTACCATTTACTATGCCAAAAATATGCAGGTCATGTACATACACTTGCCCCGGGCCACCATTGCCATTATCTAAGTAACAACCATAATTGTTTTTACCCAGCTTGATAAGGTTTAATTTAGGCAAACTCTGAAACGCGCCAAACATGCCAATGCAGGGTGTAAAGCCGGTCAACACCCATTTATTATTCCGTTCTGCAAACCACGCCAGGCTAAGTGCTACCGGGAAATACCTGCCTATGAACAGGTCGTCTGTGACCATAGTACCAATATGCGATGCCATAGCCATAATGATATGTCGCCTGCCACTATCATCGGTATAATGCAGCGTGTCCCTGGCCTCTGTGATGTTCAGCTCTGTGGGAAACAAGATAGGTTCATTTAAGATCCACCCTATATATTTCTTTTTTGCACAACCCCGGCACGACCATCCCACAAGATCTATCGTATCATCACCATTTCCGTGTTCAGATACATGATAGTAGTTGCCTGGCAACAACAGGCGCATAGCCATTATGGGAGAAAACGGCGTATCCACCACTAAGC
>CANGNA010000108.1 GCA_947455215.1 Chitinophagaceae bacterium | reverse complement strand
GGCGCTAAAACAGTAGACCTGGAGAAGGTACTGAGCGCCGAAGATATACTACAATTCCAGGAGCTGGTAAGGCGTGTGCCTGTGCCGGATAATGTACTGGAATATGCAGTAGGCCTGGTACAGAAGACCCGCCCTAATACAGCAGGTGCCGCACCGGTAGCCAACCAGTTCATAGCTTATGGTGCCGGTCCTCGTGCATCGCAGTACCTGGTGCTGGGCGCTAAGTGCCATGCACTGTTGCAGGGCAAGTATTCGCCCGACATTGAGGATGTGAAAGCAATGGCATTACCGGTGCTCAGGCACAGGATCATGCGTAACTATAAGGCTGAAGCAGAAGGCATTCAGCAGGATGCACTCATCAAACAACTACTCTAAATACAAGCCATGGAAAACATACAGCAAAAGGCTGACTATCTGCAAACAGGCTACCTGGAACAACTGGCCACCATAGCGCCAGGTACAGCACCTAAGTGGGGTAAGATGAACCCGCAACAGATGATAGAGCACATGAGCGATTATGTGCGCATAGCCAGCGGCAGAACACCCATACAGCTGGTTACTGAAGACGCCATGGTGCCACGTATGCAGGCTTTTTTGGAGAGTGAGAAGCCTTTCAAAGAAAATACACCTAATGTACTGATGTCGGACACACCGCCACCCGTCAGGCATGCAGATCATGCAGCTGCGCTGGCCGAACTGAAAGATGAACTGGCACATTTCGAAAATGCTTTCAAGGCAGACCCGGCATTGACAGTGATGAACCCGTTCTTCGGGGCGCTGAACTACGAACAGCAAGTGCAGCTGTTGCATAAGCATGGCACACACCACCTGCGCCAGTTTGGCATAGAATAACAGCTCAACTACATGGCTATGTACACCTACACCGACGGACTGGAAACTGCACGACTACGCACTAGATTTCTTGTACCGGAAGATGCAGCAACATGGATGGAGTTCGTAAAAGACCCCATCAATACCACGTTCTTCCCTAACGAAGACAAGCTGCCTGATGGAGAATGGGTGAACAGGTGGATAGCCTTTAGCATACAGCGCTATGGCAACAATAGATACGGATTACAAGCGATCATCAACAAAGAAAGCGGTGAATTTATAGGCTTGTGCGGATTGCTACTACAAGAGGTGAATGGCGTGAACGAGGTAGAGGTGGGTTATCACCTGCTGCGCAAACAATGGTACAAGGGTTACGCCAGCGAGGCCGCACAAATGTTTCGCGACTATGGTTTTGAGACCAATGCCGCAGACAGCATCATCTCGATCATCCACCCACTCAATTTTCAGTCTAAAAATGTAGCCAGGAAAAACGGTATGACCCTTAGCCAACAAGGAACTTTCTTCAGAGATAAAGAGGTAGATATATTCAGGATAAGCAGGAAAGAATGGGAAAAATTGAAAGCTAAATAACTTTGTTATGGCCAACTCATCCGCTAAAAGAAAACGCTTAAAGCTCATCGGATGGATATTCCTGTTCGCTCTTCTGGCATCTACTGTCTATTACATAATATCACCATCTAAGTACAACGCAGCACTGACTGTAGAAGAAGGAGATACCAATACAAGTGTCAGTGCGCCTGCAAATCAACAAATAGACAGTATCAGGCTAACCTCCCCTTATCCGGCAAAAAAATAGCCGGCACAATAATATGCCGGCTATAATAAATATCTATTGAGCCTATCCAGCTAATAACACCTGCCACGCTTTTTCTACGTGCCCGGCATCCAGCAGATCTTTGGCATACTGATGCAGTGCATTACGCAGACCATCTGTATCGTGTACATATGTCTTCATCAGGTCAGAGAAGCGGGTATCTTCCAGTATCTCTGTCAACACAGGTATCGATGTGCTGTTGCCCAGCAAGCCCAGGTTGTTACCCGTAAGTACTTTACTGTTGCGGATGTGTACCGGCAATGCATCTACACCAATACCCAGTGCAGTATTTGGCTTGGGCACGGTAAACACAGCGCTGCCAGAAGCGCGACAATAATAGTCGCCACCCATGCGGGCTACAAGGTCTATCTTGTCCGGATCTATCTGGCCATTTGCATTCAGCACCTCATCATCTATGTGCATGCATACCATCTCACAGATCACCAGGTTACCGGCACCACCCTCTTGTCCTGTCTCTAACACCTGCAGTACCTTACACTCCAGCTGCACCGGCGATTCCTTTACCCTGAAAGGTTTTACCATTTCTGAGGCTATTGGTGTGAAACCTGCTTTTACAAACTCGTTCACATCCTTCGGATACTCGCAACTGGCCAGGTTCATTTGCTGCACAATATTGTAGTTAACAATATTGATGACCACCTCTTTCATCTCCTGCACATTCTCCAGTGTATGCTTGATGGTATTATCACGCACACGACGGGCAGGAGAGAACACCAATATGGCTGGTTTAGATCCAAACACATTGAAGAAGCTGAACGGCGATAAATTCATATTGCCGTCGCTATCTATTGTACTTGCAAAGCAAATAGGACGCGGTGCTACTGAACCCAGCAGGTAGGCATGCAGTTGCGCGGTCTTTACATCTCCCGGTTTTATTGTCATTTTGCTAGTAGTAAGTCGTAATCAGTTGTGAGTAGTAAGTATAAAGTCGTAAGTCTTCTTTTTTAGGCTATCAGCGCTATTTCTACATTCACATCCATCAATGTCGTAAATTCAGCCATCCTGTTCACCAGGTCCTCGTTGGTCAGTTCCTTCATACGGGTAGGACCAAATTTCTCTACGCAGAATGATGCCATAGCAGAACCTACTACCACAGCCGTCTTCATGTTATCGAAGCTGATATCATCTGTACGTGCCAGGTAGCCGATGAAACCACCGGCAAACGTATCGCCTGCGCCGGTCGGGTCGAATACTTCTTCCAGCGGCAATGCTGGGCAAGAGAATATCTTACCATCGTAGAACAACAATGCGCCATGCTCACCCTTCTTGATGATGAGATATTTAGGGCCCATTGCCTGTATCTTCTTGGCAGCCTTTACCAGGGAGTATTCACCACTCAGCTGGCGTGCTTCACCGTCATTCACCATCAGTAGATCTACACGCTTCAGTACCTGCTTCAGCTCGTCCATAGCTATGTCCATCCAGAAGTTCATGGTATCCATGATCACCAGCTTAGGCTTATGCTTCAGCTGATCAAGTACCTTGGCCTGAACAGCAGGAACCAGGTTGCCAAGCATTACATAATCACAATCCTGGTAGCTATCCGGTATCTTAGGGTCGAACTGGGCCAGAACATTCAGGTCAGTGATCAGGGAATCGCGGGTATTCATGTCCAAATGGTAGCGGCCACTCCAGAAGAAGCTTTTGCCATCCTTTATCACATCTACACCGTCGAAAACAACGCCACGTGCACCCAGTGCATCCAGCTCTTCCTGCGGGAAATCGCCGCCTATGATAGATACCTGCTTGATAGGCTGAGTAAAGTTAGAAGCAGCCCATGCAGCATAAGTTGCGGAGCCACCGATAATGCGGTCAACCTTGCCAAAAGGAGTTTCCAGCGCATCGAACGCCATTGTACCAACGATCAGTAAAGACATGTTATTTTTTGAAGTTTCGGCAAAGGTAATTAAAGTTAGGCAGGTAAGACCCGGACTGTTGCCGAATATGGATAATGTGTGGAGAAGATATCAATAGGTCTGCTTCACTATCTCGTTCACCAGCTTATCCATCTCTATCAGCTTGTCTTTCAACCCTTTCAACAGGAAATGCAGCGTATCAGGATCCAGTTTATCCTCCTCATCAGAAAGGATGTCTGCAATACCCATAATAGTGGTCAACGGCCCTCTTAAAGCGTGCGATTGTATCCAGGCGATATTTTTGAACTGCTCGCTGTGCTTCATCAGCGAATCCGTAAGATCAAGATACTCCGTTATATCCTTCCGGGAGCAGGTAATGCCTATCACCTCTCCGGCCTTGTTCTTTATAGGATTGAAACGGGTAGCAAAATTCAGGTTGGCGCGTTCAGTGTTGATGCCATTGTCCACGCTGTTAAAAACGTTCCCTGCCAGTGCGGCATTGTAGCCATCCAACAGCTGGTTGTAAAAATGCGGCGCAACCTCCCTAAGGATATCAGGCTCACCCACCTTAGGCTGCCTGCCGGACGCAACGAAAATAAATTCCTTATATACTTTATTGAAAGCAAGAATATTAAAATCCTTATCCATAGACCACAGGCAGTCGTCTGCGCCCTCCAGCAATGCAAGGTAGTTGGCCCTGTCGTTATCTATCTTATTTTGCAATTCGCGCTGTATGGTAGTGCTCTGCGAGATGATCTTCTGGTTTTGCTCCATCAACTTTTCGGAGTTAAACTTGTGAGCACGCATGTAGTAATAGACAATAATAAGACTAAAGCCTGCAATGATTATCACCAATACAAGTATGGTGATATTCTGATTACGGATCCTTGTGGCTGCTGTCAGGCGCACTATCTCCCGCTCATAGCTGGCATTACTGGTACCTGCATCCAGGCTGTGTATTTTTACCTTCTCAACCCATTCAGATTTTATCTGTTGCAACGTATGATACTTTTCAAGGCTTTCATATGCCCGGGCATAATTACCAATTCCTTTGTAATACGCCGAATATACACGAGCAATTCGTAGGGCCAGCTCCAGGCTATCATCTCTGTTGCACTTTTCAGTATCAATAGCTGCCAACTGCTCTGCAACCATTATCAGGTTAGCTGCACTATCCAACCGGCCAAGTTCTATCAACAAACCTGCAAGCTTCAGCTGATTATAGCGCCTGTCACGTAGGTTGTGTCTCTGTGCCTCAGTTCCGGCAAGGCTCGCGGTGTAATAGGTTAACGCCGAATCGGCATTACCCATACCATGGTAGGTAGATGCCATATTTCCGTATACTACGGACAACGCTTCCTCCCACTGAAACCCAGGATGATCACCTAAAGATTTATGCGTAGAAATATAGCTCACAGCCCTACGGAAATAGAACAATGCACTATCATTCATACCGGCTTTGGAATAGGCTAGCCCTGCATTGTCCAGCACTTCCTGCTGATAAAATACATTATTCAATATTTTGGCACCATCTCCCTTTGTCGCCGCATTATATGCAGCCACAAACAGCCGGGCCGCATCAGTAAATTTTTCCTCTTTATAATAGGCCATGCCCAGACCGTAATAATACCTGGACCGTACGGCGGATGAGCTGATCGTATCTACAATATGCCTGGCTATCTCGTAGTTATCATATGCTTCCTTATACTGCTCCAGCAAATACTGGGTTTCTGCAAGCTGCTTATGAACGGTGAACAGCTTATCTCCTATATCTGCTACTTTACCGTTAGATACCGTCCACAGCATACTATCGGCATATAGTAGTGCCATATTATAGTCGAACAGCTTATTGAGATAGGTATGATGCCGCATGGTGTAAATGCGGAACTTATCGTTGGCCGAAAGTGCCTTGCCTGTAACTGCACTATCCAGGAAGTGCAACCGCTCTTTAGGGCCTATGGAGTCGCCAACATAACGGGCCCCAGCAATAAGGCTGTCTATCCCCGGATAATCAGGCGTATCGGATGTTCCAGATCTGCAACCGATGCCCAAAGCGAATATCATAAAGAGCACAAGCTTTAGTGCTGTTGTATACAATTGTGGCCGTTTGTAAAAAATAAAATTCAAGTCTGCGAAATTAAACGTTTTGGCAAGAACTGTGCTACTGATAACCAAAAGACAACATGTGTGTAACTACTTATTCACAAAAATGGCCTCCGATCCTGCGGAGGCCATAGGTTTATTGTAATTTAAAAACACACTGTTTAGTGGGCATCAGCCATGCTTACCTTGCTCTTTTGCTTGTTATTCTTCACCATTAATACAAATGGGATACACACAAGGAACATGATGCCGATGAACATGAACACATCCATATAAGAGAGCACCTGTGCCTGGTTGCCTACCGCATAATCCAGGGCCTTATAGGCACTTTGCAGGGCTACCTCGGGCGACATACCCTTTGCCATATAGCTGCGCTGCATCATATTCACACGGTTCTGCACAGCAGGGTTGTTGATATCCAGTTTGGCCACCATTATACTACGATGCACCATATTCATACGCGCCATATAGGTGGTAATGAGTGCAATACCGAACGAACCGCCCAACTGGCGCATCATACCGGTAAAGGAGGCACCCTGCCCTATCTGCTGGCCTTTGAGTGTAGACAGCGACAGTGCCGTAATAGGGATGAACAACATACCCATACCCACACCGCGCAATATCAGCATCCAGAAGAACGCATCTTTAGGTGTATCGGGCGTCAGGGCCTTATATCCCCAAAAGCTATACCCGAAGAATACCAGCATACCCAATGCCACCAGGAAGGTAGGCTTGGCACCTCGCTGCAGTATCTGCCCTATGATAGGCATCATGAACGCGGTGGTAAGTGCTGCAGGTATCATGATCATACCTGCCTGCTGGGCCGTCCAGTGCAGCGTACTTTGCAGGTAAAGCGGGATAATGAAAGTAGATCCGTACAGGCCAAAACCAAGGATGAATGACAATATAGTACCTACCCTAAGGTTGCCATTTTTCAGTACCCGCAGCTCTACTATCGGATTCTTTGTGGTCAGCTCTCGCCAGATAAAGAAGAAGAACGATAATACTGATGTAACCGTAAGCGTGGTGATGGTAGTATTATTGAACCAGTCATCTTCCTGTCCGCGCTCCAGTACATACTGTAGGCAACCAACTGCCGAAGCCAATAAACCAATGCCGATAAAATCGATCTCGCTGATGGCTTTTTTAGCGGCATATTTAGGGCTGCGCACATATTCCAGCGTAAGCAGTGTGGCAATAGTACCAATAGGAATATTGATGTAGAATATATACGGCCACTGGAAGTGGTCTACTATATAACCACCTAATGGCGGACCAAGCGTAGGACCAATGATAACACCAAGACCGTAAATAGCCTGCGCCATACCACGCTTTTCAGGCGGATAGCTTTCGGTAATGATGGTTTGCGATGTTACCAGCAAGGCACCGCCACCAAGCCCCTGCAGGAACCTGAAGAGCACCAGCGACCATATGCCTGTAGCATTACCGCATAAAAAAGAACAAACTGTAAATATCATGATGGAGGCGGCGAAATAGTTGCGCCTGCCAAACTGGGCAGAGAGCCAGCTGGTCATAGGCACAATGATAACGTTGCCTATGGCGTAAGCCGTGATCACCCAGCTCACCTCACTGAGTGTTGCACCCAGGTTGCCCTTCATGTCGTTGAGCGCCACGTTTACTATCGTGGTATCCACTATCTCCAGCAGTGCGCAGAAGATAGCAGTGATGGTGATGATCACCCGCCGCGACCCGTATTCTACTAATGATTCCGGTTGCATTATGAAATGATTTAAAAAAAACTTATTACTGATAGAATGCGCCACTGTCGAGTAAACCCCAGCCATAAAGGGAGGTGTTTTGCAAGGATCACTTTCTCTGCTATAATTCAAAAGCAGGCATTCCAATTGCTATTAATCCAGGTGCACGTCTACGTCCACGTTCATACCAGGCTTCAGGTCTTTCAGGAACTGATCGTCCATAGTGAACTCGATCTTAACAGGCAGGCGCTGTACGGTCTTTACGAAGTTGCCGGAAGCATTATCAGGCGGCAACAGTGCAAAGCGGGAACCAGTAGCAGGAGACAGTGATGATACCTTGGCCTGGAAATCATGGCCCGGGTATGCATCTATATGCACTACTACTTTCTGGCCTACACGCAGTTTTTCCAGTTGTGTTTCTTTAAAGTTGGCCACTACCCACGGAGCAGATGTACCAACAACACTAAACAGCGACTGACCTGGAGACAGCAGCTGCCCAACCTGTACGTTCACCTTTGATATATATCCGTCGTTTGGTGCAAGAATAGCTGTATAAGAGAGGTTCAGTTTAGCATTGTCCAGGTCGGCCTGGCGCTGCTGTATAGTAGCGTTTACCACGCCTACCTGCTGTGTGGTAGCGTTGCTCTGCGATGTGGCGGCATTGGCCTGGCGCATAGCTGCTGCCTTCTGGCCACGCAATACTTCCAGCTGGCGCTCAGCGCTCTGCTTGGCTGCTTCTGCCTGCTCAAACTGCTGCTGGGTAATAGAATGGTCCTTTATCAGGTTGGCATAACGCTCGTAATCCTGGTTGGCCCTGCGCAGGGTGATCTGTGCTGCTTCTATCTGCGCATCAACAGTAGATACATTAGCCTCGTAAGTAGAGATGGTGGCCCTTGACGATGCTGTATTGGCCTGCGCTACATTCAGATTGTTCTGTGCTGCAGTAAGCGCTGCCTGCGCCTGCTCTACCTGTATCAGCTCAGAGCGGTTGTCTATCAGTATCAGGGTATCGCCGGCGTGTACACGCTGGTTGTCTTTTACCCTTACCTCTGTAACATAACCACCTATGCGGGGTATCACAGGGCTGATGTTCGCTTCTATCTGTGCGTCGTCAGTTTCTTCGTGGTGCTGGCCATGTATATATTTAGTAAGGCCAAATCCGCCACCTACTATTACAAGGGCTCCCAATACTATAGGGAATACTTTGCTTTTCTTTTTAGGTGCTTCTGCTTCAGCAGCCTGCGGTGTGTTTACTTCGTTCTGTGCCATGTTATATGTTCGTTTACTATTTATTTAAAGATGTGTTTTGTAGTTAATGGTCAATTATTATCGGATAGACTGAAAATCGCTGTTCAACATACCTGCAGTTTGAAGCAGCTTTTTGTAGGCAACAACAGCATCTACTTTAGAGAATGCATAGTTCAGGTTGGCCTGCAATTGGGCTACATCGGCATCAAGCAGGTCTGTGGTGGTTACCAGGTTGTTGGTGTATTTGTTCTTCGTGATCCTGAAATTCTCGTTGGCCTGTGCCACTGCCTGCCCGTATACATCTACCTTCTTTTTGCTAAGCAGGTAGTTCTGGTAAGACTGGTTGATCTGTAAGCGAAGACGGTCTGCCATCAATCCTTCAGATGCTTCTACCTGGTGCAGGCGGGCCTTGGCTACTTTCACTTTACTTTCTGTTTTCCACAGGGCACCTATATTGTAAGATAAGCCCAGGCCAGCATTCAATGCGCTGTTAATGGTCAGTACGTTCGGGATATCGGCCGTGATAAGACCGCCGGTAAGTGCTATACCGGGATAATATTCACCCTTGGTTGCCTTTATACCTGCTACTGCTGCTTTCTCGCGGTAAGAGATCGCTTCCAGGTCCTTCCTGTTCTTCAATGCCTGCTCTTCCCACTGTGCTATAGAGCCATCCTCGTATTGGCGGGTGAACGCCGCAGAATCCGGTACCAGCAATGCGTCTTCCGGCAAACCCAGCATCAGGTTCATGTTGATGCAGGCTATGGTGTAGTTGTTCTGCGCATCCAGCAAAGACAGCTCTACGTTAGAGCGCTGCAACTGCACCTTCAACAGGTCGTTGCGGGCTAT
>CANGNA010000107.1 GCA_947455215.1 Chitinophagaceae bacterium | reverse complement strand
GTGCGTATAGCGCTGAACGAGGTTGTGGGTGCATATGCCATAGCCGTGCTGAACCTTAACAACCCAGACCAGCTGATAGCTGCGCGCAAGGGTAGCCCGCTGGTGCTTGGCATTGGTGACGCAGAATTCTTCATCGGTTCGGATGCATCATCTATAATTGAATACACTAAAAATGTCGTGTACCTGGATGATCAGGAGTATGCTGTAGTGAACAGGGACGGTTCTTACTCTATCCGTACACTGGGCAACGTAGAAAAATCTCATGCGATACAGAAGCTGGAGCTATCGCTGGAAGCAATAGAGAAGGGCAACTTTGAGCACTTCATGCTGAAGGAGATATATGAGCAGCCGAGGGCTATTGAAGACTCTCTGCGTGGCCGTATGAACGCACAGCAGGGCTGGATAAAGCTGGGAGGCCTTGACGAGTACATCAACCGTATAGATAATGCGGGCCGCTTTATTGTTACTGCGTGCGGTACGTCGTGGCATTCCGGCCTGATAGGCGAGTACCTGATAGAAGACCTGGCGCGCGTGCCGGTTGAGGTAGAATATGCGTCGGAATTCCGATACCGCAACCCGATCATCAAGGAAAATGATGTTGTGATCGCGATATCGCAGAGTGGTGAAACCGCCGACACACTGGCCGCGATAGAACTGGCCAAGGAAAGGCAGGCGCTGATATATGGTATCTGTAATGTTATCGGATCATCTATAGCCCGTACATCGCACGCGGGATCTTATACACATGCCGGGCCTGAGATAGGTGTGGCATCGACTAAAGCGTTCTCTACGCAGGTATCCATCATTACGCTGATAGCGCTGCAGATGGCGATGGTGAAGGGCACTTTGCCTACATCGAAGATCAGGGAGATACTGACCGAACTGGAGAACATATCGAAGAAGATAGAAGAGACACTGCTGGTAAACGACCAGGTGAAGGAGATAGCTGCTATCTACAAGGATGCTACCAACTTCCTGTACCTGGGCCGTGGTTATAACTTCCCGGTAGCGCTGGAAGGTGCGCTGAAGCTGAAAGAGATATCTTATATACATGCCGAAGGTTACCCTGCTGCGGAAATGAAGCATGGCCCGATAGCGTTGATAGACGAGAACATGCCTGTTGTGTTCCTGGCTACCAACAAGAGTGCGTATGAGAAGATAGTATCGAACATACAGGAAGTAAAAGCACGTAAGGGTAAGATAATAGCTGTGGTGCTGAAGGGTGATACCCAGATAGCTGAGCTGGCTGACCACGTGATAGAAGTGCCTGAAACAGAAGAAATACTCTCTCCGCTTATTACTATAGTGCCGCTGCAATTGCTGGCCTACCATATAGCCATTCTGCGCGGCTGTAACGTGGATCAGCCGCGTAACCTGGCCAAGAGTGTGACCGTGGAGTAATCTGCAACCAATATTATAGTACAATGCCCACCGATAGGTGGGCATTGTTGTTTGTGCGTGCAGCGTTAGTTATAATAGTGGTTAAAATGAGCATCTTAGTCATCAGGCTATAAAAGCCTGTTCTTTCACATCCGTGATCAACTCATCATATGGCACGCATGCGGTTGTTCTTGGGATTGTGTTCTACCTCGGCAAGGCCCAGTTCTTCCATCAGCGGGGGAATATACATGCCAAAGCGGCCGCGGAGGCCTTTCTTTAATCCATACCAGCCACCTACAGGGTTACTTTCTGAACGGCCCCATGCTTCTACCGTCCCTTCTTTGGCGGGTTTCTGTTCGTCGGCGCTGCCCAGTTCCATCCAGTCGCCATGTTGTTTCAGCATCTGGTGCAGGTCGTTCAGGCAGCGGTGGTCGTAGTGGAGCACGGTCTTGCCTACCGTACATACTATGATGTCTTTCCCATCTTTAGTGTCTCTATACATTTCGTACTCAGAAGTTTGTGGTGGTGTTTTGAGTTGCCACGGATCTTGTTTGGTGCCTGCTGCCATGTGTTGAAGATAATGTTTAGCACTAAGATAGGTAAATAGTTGAGGTTGGATATCAGTTTGTCAGACCTTGTTGCATCGCATACCTTTGCGCCCTATGCAATATTTTGAACACCTGCTGGCGCTGTTGCAGACGGAGCGTGATGAGGACAAACGTGCTTATGAGGAGCTGACGCAACGATCGACAGTGGCGGAGCGCAGGGCCAACGGGCTGGCATGGTACCCTATAGCTATACGGGGCACAGAGCCGGCCAAGGGCGACTATATAACCGTAGAAGTGGAGCGCACCACACATACCGACATCAGCCACCAGCTGCGGTTTGGCGCATCGGTAAAGCTGTTCTCTAACCACGACCCTAAAGAAAATAAGATAGAAGGCACGGTGACCTACCAGGGTGGCAACCGGCTGAAGATGCATATACGCACCGAAGAGCTGCCCGACTGGGCCGATGATGGTAAGCTGGGCATAGATCTGCTGTTTGACGATAACAGCTACGATGAGATGCAGGCCGCCGTGAAAGCAGCCATGGCGCAGGAAGGCAAGAAAGAAGAATGCCCGATGGCGAGGATAGTGACAGGCAGGGCCAAACCCACTTTTGACGAAAGTATATCCCCATATACTGATGCTAAACTAAATGCATCGCAACAGGCGGCGGTGACCAGGATATTGCAGGCTAATGAACTGGCGATAGTGCATGGCCCGCCGGGCACTGGTAAGACCACCACACTGGTGCAGGCCATAAAGGCCATGATAGCGCGCGACCATAAGCAGATTTTGGTAGTGGCACCCAGCAATACTGCGGTAGATCTGCTGAGTGAAAAGCTATCGGACGAGGGGCTGAACGTGCTGCGCGTAGGCAATCCTGCGCGTGTATCGGAAAGGCTGATGAGCCTGACGCTGGACAGTAAGGTAAGTGAACATAGCGCCAGCAAAGAGATAAAGAAACTGAAGCAGCGGGCGGCGGAGTTCAAGCATATGGCGCATAAGTATAAGCGCAACTTTGGCCGGGCTGAGCGCGAGCAACGCAAAGCCTTGTTTGACGAGGCTCATAAGATAATGAAGGATGTGGGTAACACGGAGCAGTACATTATTGACGACCTGGTGGGCAAGGCGCAGGTAATAACGGCTACACTGGTAGGGGCTAACCACTATACCGTGCGCGGTTTGAAGTACCATACTGTTGTGATAGATGAAGCGGGGCAGGCACTGGAGCCCGCCTGCTGGATACCCATACTAAAAGCACAGAAGGTAGTGCTGGCCGGCGACCATCAGCAATTGCCACCAACTATCAAAAGCCAGCAGGCTGCAGAGCAGGGGCTAAGTAATACGCTGCTGGAAAAATGCGTGGCGCTGTGCCCGGATGCGGTGACGATGCTGGATGTGCAATACCGCATGCATAACCACATAATGGGTTATTCATCGAAGGTGTTTTACAATGCGCAGTTGACAGCGCACGATACGGTAGCAGAACACCTGCTGCATGCTGCTGATACTCCTGTGGCTTTTATAGATACAGCAGGATGCGGCTTTGAAGAAAAAACGGAGAGTACTGCCATATCGAACCCTGAGGAGGCAGCGCTACTGCTCAAACATCTGAAGTTATTGGTGGGTGAGTTGCAAGGGCATTACAGTCCTGCAGATTTTCCGACTGTGGCTGTTATATCGCCCTACAGGCTGCAGGTGGCGGTGTTGCAGGAACAGCTGCAACATGTGGCAGAGCTGGCGCCGTATAAGGGCAAGATATCCGTAAATACTATAGACAGTTTCCAGGGGCAGGAAAGGGATATTGTTTACATCAGCATGGTGCGCAGTAATGCGGATAATGTTATCGGCTTCCTGGCCGACATCCGGCGTATGAATGTGGCCATGACCCGTGCAAGGAAGAAGCTGGTGATAGTGGGCGATAGCGCTACATTATCGCGCCTGTCTTTTTATGCTGATTTCATCAGTTACGCGGAGTCGCTTGATGCATATAAGAGTGCGTGGGAGTTTTTTGATTAGTGGATTAGCGGATGTGCTGATTAGCTGATGTGCGATGGGTTGATTAGTTGATGTGTGGGTGATAGAAATGATCAATTGTGCTATAGAGTTTGGGGTGTTGATCGGCGATCGTAATGTAGTAACTTTATAACATGGAATGGAATAAACTAACACCGGAAGAAGAAAGGGTAATTGTACACAAGGGTACTGAGCGTGCATTTACAGGCGAATACACCGACAATAAGCAGAGCGGCACTTATGTGTGCAGGCGTTGCAATACACCGCTGTACCGCTCGGCAGATAAGTTTGATTCGCATTGCGGGTGGCCATCTTTTGATGATGAGATACCCGGCGCTGTACAGCGTGTGCCGGATGCCGACGGACATCGTGTAGAGATCATCTGTGCCAATTGTAAGGGGCACCTGGGCCATGTGTTCACAGGCGAGCGCTTTACGACCAAGAACACCCGCCACTGCGTGAATTCGATATCGATGAAGTTTGTGCCGGATGTGAAGTGATCTGTTAAGCAACTATTGATGTGTATATAAAACTAAACGTCCCGGTGTTGCCGGGACGTTCATCTTTATGTGTCTGAATGCCTCACCCCGGGCCATCTCCAAAGGAGAGGGAGGTGACACCCGATAAGGGTTAATGTAGATTCTAAAAGTTTAATGGCTTACTTTTTCTTGCCGGTACTGAAGTCTATACGGTAATAGAATATAGGCAGGAAGCCCAGCTGGTATTGCTTGTAGTAAGGGTCCTGGCCGAGTAAGGCGAGGTCGGGACTATAAGTAAGCGTAAGCACGTTTTTGGTGTTCAGGATATTCACCAGGTCCAGACCTATCTCGTGTGTTACATGCTTGGCGTTGAAGCGGGCGCCCAGCTTCAGGTCGGCACGGAAGTATGCGGGTAATACCTTTGAGTTGCGGGTGCTGTCGTAGATCACCACATCACCTTTGATGTTTGAGGCTGCGGTATCTACCAGTGAATATAACCTGCCGCCTGCCATAGTGATCTTACCGCCTGCTATAAAGGTGCCGTACTGGCCCAGTTTATGCTCGTAGCCTGCCAGCAGATTTAGCGCGTATTTAGTATTGAAGTCGGTATTGCGGTATACGCCATCATTACCCTTTGCCTTAGAATCGAACAGGGAGCCTGATATCATAAAATAGTAGCCATGGGCCATGCGTTTTTCAAGGGTCAGCTCCAGGCCACAGTTATAGCCTGTGCCGGTGTTCTGCAGTTTGTCTGGATAGTCTCTTGAGAATGATGAACCCTGATTGAGCGCGGAGTAAGAAGAGCCGGCGCGCATCTCTACCGGCACATCGAACAGGTACTGGTAGTAGGTCTCTGCACGCAGGCGCATCAGCTTGCTCAGCGGATGCTCGTAAGCCACTACAAAATGATGGCTGCGTGTAAAGCCTACATCGTAGTTGTGCATCACAGACGGCGGGTTCTGTGGAAGGTGGGCAAAGTATTGGTACAATGGCTGTATCTGGCTATGCAGCCCGTAACCCGCTGTTACGATACTTGTCTCTGATGCCATCCATTTAAGGCCCACGCGCGGCTCTATGGCCGATGAGCCATTGTGCGTAAGGTATTGGCCATGCAGGCCGCCGGTAAGGGTCACCTTATCGCTCGGGCGATATTTATATTGTACATAAGCCTGTACCAAGTCGGTGCCACCTGTAAAGTCTGATCGGTGTTGCCAGTCTTGGCGGGATGTGGGGTATTGGCGGCTGCTGTCTTTCAGGTTCTCGCTATAGTAATTGTTCACTATGCCGAACTTAAGGGTTTGTTTGGTCGATAGCTTTTTATTGACGAACCAATGCGCCGAAGTGGTGGCAGTTTTAAACGTATAGCCCAGTATGTTCTTTAAAGAATCGACCGTGTAAGATGCATCGCGGAACACCTTGTCGTGGTGCGCAAATACGTCTGACTCAGATTGTGCTACTGTGATCTGTGTGTAGGTGCTGCTATTGATGGTGTGGTTATATTCCACGCCTACAATGCCTGTGTTGGCGGTAAAGTATTGGTCGCGGTCATTCTCTCCGTACAGTTCTGAAGCGGGCGCTTTGAGGTTGCTGACGATAAGATCGATACTGCTGAGGCCGCCGATGCCAAATACGGACAGGTTACCCTTCTTCATGGGGAAGTTGAGTTTGAAGGTGGCATCCTGGTATTTGGGGATAGACGATGTACCTATTTTAATGTTGAAACTCTCGAATAGTTGCAGGGTAGAGTAGCGGTAAGCCACCAGGAAGGAAGCGCCCGACTTTTTAGACAGAGGTCCTTCTGCGGCCAGTTCCGTACCCAGGAAGCCGAACTGCCCGGTGAACTCGTAGCGGCTGTTGTTGCCATTGCGCAGTTTCAGGTCGAACACGCCGGCCACGGCATTACCATATTCGCCGGGGAAGGCTCCCATAAAGAAATCGCTGTTGGCCAGTGTCTTGCTGTTAAGCATGCTTACCGGCCCGCCCGATGTGCCGGGGATATTGAAGTGGTTGGGGTTGGGTATGTCCACACCCTCCAGTCGCCAGAGTACGCCCTGTGGCGAGTTGCCGCGCACTACAATGTCGTTGCGGCTGTCGTTGCCGCCCTGCACCCCGGCGAAGTTGGACGCCATACGGGCCGGATCGGCGCGGCTGCCGGCGTAGCGTTCTGTCTCCTGCACATCGAAAGTGCGGGTACTGACCACTGCCATGTCGTTGATATGTTCGCGGCGGGAAGCAATAGTTACCTCCTGCATTTTAATGGCGGTCTCTTCGAGTGGTATATCTATTACTACCTCTTTGGCCGATGATACAATGATATCGCCCTGGGTATAGCCGTTATAGCCTACATAGCTGGCTGTAAGCATGTGTTTGCCCACGGGTATACTATCTATCTGGTAATTGCCGTCCATGTCTGTAACAGTACCTTTTACCGGCGATACATCGGTTACTACCACAGTTACCCCGATAAGTGGCGTCTTGGATTCTTTGTCGGTTATATGCCCTTTTATTGTTTGCATGCGTTGTGCGGATGCAGCCAGTGGTAGCGCTGCCAACAAGTATAAAAAGTGTTTAGCCATATATCAGTATATATCAGGCTAAAGGTAATAAACCGAAAATTGATGGTATTTGATAAATATCAAAAAAGATGTGGATGTGGTGAACCGCCGTAGGTATATACCCGTCAATTCGATGTTTATTAAAAATGCTATTTTCGATGTATTAGTATGGGTGAGGAATAACATAAATGGGAAGATGCGGCTGTTAGCGCTAAGAATCTAAGCGTACAGGAATAACCAAATCGTTGGCAGGTATCAAACGATCAGTGCAATAGTGAAACACTACCGTTAGGTAGATAGTAATATGCTGGTGCGTTACAAACCTGTGTCGTTGTAACCTTGTTACAAACGAGGCAGATCATATAGTTTTTGAGGAATTTTGTAGATATTTTTATGGAGGTTATAGTATTTTTCTGCCTGGTAGTCTGTCCGCAGCTTATTGTGTATGCATTTGGTGCAGATAGTCGTGGCAAGAGAACACTTGGCCTACCGGTGAAGAGGTGGGTGCTGCTGTTACTGGTAGCATTAGAATTGGTGTGGTATGCTGTACAATTAAATAGTTATGATCCACCGGATGTGCATGGGAAGAGCATGCACTTGTATTTTGTTGATGTGTGCCTGTTTACTTTTCCGAGAGGCGCAATACCAACTATCTTTGAAGATAACTTTTTGCATTTACAACGCGATGGTACTACAGTAAAAATAATGGTGATCACAAATGCGCTGGTTGCCGACTACCTGATGTTGCTTTTGTTTTCTGGAATACACAGATTAGTAATGTGTTTCAATCCTGCTCATCCATAATGTGCATCAGCTTGCTCCAGCCTATGTTGTAGGGCAGTTTGAGACCATAAATGTCGTTGATGTAGCCTACAAGGTCGCGCTTGGTGCCGGCTTTGGCAAAGGAGCCTAACTCGTCTACTTCGCCATTATATTCTACTACCAGCATAAAAGGGTCTATGTCTCCCGGTTCATAAATATAGCGCATCCAGTCGTCGTAGATGTTCAGTTTGCCTTCGTGCAGCAGGCGGTGCATCTTTTTATCGGTGGGGCGTATGCGGGTAATGCATAAGGGCTTGTTGTCATGATTATACATCATGATGGTCTTCAATTCCGGGTTGCGCAATTTGATGATGTAGTATTTACTCTCTTCGCCGAACTCGTACTTCTCGAAATACAGCTCCGTTTTAGATAGCATAATGGCACCCTTAAGTGTATCGCCCTTATAAACGATGTAGCCTTTGGATTTGCCATAGCGGGTAATATAGTGGTCGAAGCCTTTTTTATAGTCAGTATGCGTTCTGTGATGGAACATGTCCTCGTCCCGGTTTTGCGCAAGAAGAGCGAATGCCGGCAGGAGTAAAAGTGTAAGTATAATAGAGCGTAAGAACATAGCAGAATCGTTCAATAGTTAAATCATTACCAAAATTCGAGCCAAATTTCATGTTTTGTTTTTATTTATCGCGCGCATTTTGATTTTTTTGTTAGTTTGCTCCCGATGCAATGGTTTTACTGGCTATTAGCCTTTTTACTGTCGGCAGGTGCCGGATACTGGGTGTACCTCTCAGACAAGCGGCGTGCTGTTCCCTATCCGTGGGTCACTTCTGTTTTGCGCGGGCTGGTTATATTCTTTACCGTGCTACTGATATTGGTGCCGGCCATCACTATTACTAAAAATGCAGAGGAGAAGCCGGTAGTGTTATTCCTACAGGACAATTCGGTGTCGGTAGGCGCAACCTTGGGTAGCGATTCTGTGCAGTACCGTAAAGATGCGGAGCAACTGTTGCAAAAGTTGTCGGCAAAGTATACCGTGGTGCGCTGGGGCTTTGGTGCCGATGCACAGCAGGACAGCGGCTATCATTATAACCAACCTGTTACGGATATATCGGCTGCTATGGCACGGGTGCAGGAGTATTACGGCCTGCAAAACTTAGGTGCTGTGGTGCTGGCGTCGGACGGGCGCTACAACCAGGGTATGAACCCTGCCTTGCAGCAGCTGGCCCTGCACAGTGCAGTGTATGGCATATGCATTGGCGATACCGCTGCTCAAAAGGACCTGGCGGTAAGCGGCTTATATGCCAATAAGATAGTGAGCCTTAACTCATCGTTCGAGATAAGGGCAGATATACTGGCCAAGCTGTGCAATGGCTATAATAACACCGTCCAGCTTGCAGAAGGCGGGCAGGTGCTGGGTACATCGCCGCTGGTGGTTACCGCTGATAAGTTTGACAGGGCTACCTCTTTTACTGTGAAGGCAGATAAGGCCGGCCTGCATCATTACGTGGTAAGCACCGCAGCTGCTGAAGGGGAAAAGAGTGTGGCCAACAACCGCCGCGACATATTTGTAGAGGTACTGGAGCAGAAGAAGAACATACTGATCGCTTCGGCGGCGCCGCACCCGGACATCAATGCCATAAAAGATGCGCTGGCTGGGGTAGAGAGTTATAATATATTTACCTGCACGGCAGATAATTTCCCGGCTAATATTGCGCAGTACGATGCCATTGTATTGCATGGGTTGCCTTCGTCGCACAACGATATATCGCGCCAGGTGCTGGCAGCTAAAAAGCCCGTGTGGCTGATACTGACCGGTCAGAGCAACCTGGCGGCGGTGAATAGTATGCGTGATCTTACTTTTACGGCGATCACGAATGGCCCTGCGCGCGATGTGGTGCCTGCTTATAATCCCTCTTTCAATACATTTTTGTTGCCG
>CANGNA010000106.1 GCA_947455215.1 Chitinophagaceae bacterium | reverse complement strand
TTCACTATGTTGTTCCATGCTACCTCTTTCCCCGTTTGTTCGTTTACCCTTTTGAACTTGATATTAGCATGATCTTTCTTGTCAAGCATATCCAGGTCCAGGTTGCTCGACTGAATGGCCGAATAAAGCTTTACCGGGATATTGACTAACCCGAAGCCGATCGCGCCGGTCCATAATGGCCTCATATAGTACAAGATTTTTATTCACTTTGATTGGTGATAAATATTATGCCGCAATAATGTTGGCACAATAGTTAGGTGACATTATGCACTTAAAAAGCAGCATATGGAAAGAGATGGACGATTGAGAAGCTTATGGCAGGAGGGCGTCACTGCTTATCAGCCACATAATATATTTACCACAGACAGCGGATATGATGTGTTGATCATCGGCGGCGGTATCACGGGTCTTACCACGGCGTTATTATTACAGCAGGCTGGCCGTAAGTGTATGCTTGCTGAAGCACACCACATAGGTTTTGGAACTACAGGTGGTACTACTGCACATCTGAATACCATGTTGGATACGCCATACAGCACCATAGCTAAAAACTTTGGCGATGATGCTGCAAAGCAGATGGCGGATGGGTGCAAAGAAGCCATATATACGGTAGAACAGCTGGCGGCTAAGTATGATATCACCTGCGATCTGCTAAATAAAACGGCTGTTTTATTTGCAGAGACCGACGACCAGGTAAAAAGCCTGGACGATATATATAACAGTGCCCTGGAGGCCGGTGTACTGGCTGAGCCGGAAACAGAGGTACAGATGCCGGTGGGCTTTAAAAAGGGCTACAGGTTTCCCGATCAGGCGCAGATACATCCACTTAAATACATAAACGGTCTGGCTAAAGCTTTCGAGGACGCCGGTGGCGTAATAGCAGAGCAATGCCTGATAAAGGAGCTGAGTAGCGATGCCGGTGTTATTACGGCACATACCACCCGCGGAGACATACATACCCAATATGCTGTTTATGCCACGCACGTGGTGCCGGGTGTGAACATCTTCAGTTTCCGTTGCGCACCATACAGAAGTTATGTTATGGCTTTCTCGCTAAAAAGTGGCGAATACCCGACAACAATGATATATGATGCTCAGGATCCTTACCACTACATACGTACGCATGAGGTGAATGGCCGAAAGTACGTTATAGCGGGAGGTTATGACCATAAAACCGGGCACAATGCCGATACGGAAGCCGTATTTACAAAGCTGGAACAATACATAAGGGAGTACTTTGATGTTGAAGCCATTGCCTACAGATGGTCCTCTCAATACTATGAATCTGTGGATGGATTACCATATGTAGGCCAGATGCCCGGTCATGAAAATGTATTTGTGGCTACCGGCTTCGGAGGAAACGGAATGATATTAGGATCATTGTCGGGTAAGATCATTTCTGATATGATTATTAGCGGTAATTCCCCGTATAAGGATCTGTTAAGCCCTGGGCGTATCAAGTTCCTGGCAGGCATGAGTAACTTTATAAAGGAGAATGCTGATGTCATTAGCATGTTCATAGGTAAGCGACTGGATTATGAGCACGTGGAACAACTGGCGGATATAGCCGCTAACGAAGCCAAGGTGATAGAATATAACGGATCGCATATTGCGCTCTACAAAGATGTTAAGGGGCGTATACATGCACTAGATCCTGTGTGCCCGCATGCAAAATGTATAGTGGTATGGAACAGTGCGGAAAAAAGTTGGGACTGCCCTTGTCATGGCGGGCGCTATTCTATAGATGGCACTTTGCTCACAGGGCCGGCCACTAAGGGCTTAACGCCAATAGACTGGTCGCACTTGTGATATCGTATTGTGTAGGTATTTGGTTAATACGGATTGTTATACTGAACCGGTATGCTACATTTACGTATAGCATATTGCAACGTGTACAGATCATACCTGCTTTTATTCCTGTTATGCCAATTACTTGGTGGCCTGGCATTCGCCAGCGAACTGTTGTTCATCGGTTCCTATAATGGCAGAGAAACACTGCCCGGTATTTTTGTGTTCGACCTTGATACTGCAAATGGACAGCTAACAAAGATCTGTAGTGTTGCCAATGTGCTCAACCCCGCATATATTGCTTTGTCCGCAAGTGGGAACACTATTTACGCGTGTACAGAAGCAAGAGTACCCGGTGGTGGGAAACTACGTAGTTACAAATATGAGAACAGAGCATTGTCTCTGTTAAGTGAAGTGAGTAGTGAAGGCGAAAACCCCGTATATCTTACCACAACTGCAGATGAGCAATATTTATTTACAGCCAACTATACGGGTAGTACTGTAGCGGCATTCCCGCTGCACAACGGAACGATAAGTAAGGCAACGCAGGTGCTGATGTTTGTGGATAGCAGCATTAACGCCGAACGGCAGGAGTGCGCACATCCTCACGCAGTGGTCTTGTCGCCTGATGGCCGCTATCTATATGCACCGGACCTTGGTGCAGATAAAATAAGGTGTTTTTCCGTCGATACTGCCCTTGAACAGCCGATGCGTCCTGTCGTCAAGTCCGGTAAAGTTGTTACAGCCGGATCAGGCCCGCGACACCTGGTGTTCTCACCCAATAGTAGCTATGCTTATTGCACTGAAGAGATGGCAGGTGCCGTAGGCGTATATCGTGTAGGTGAAGGTGGCAGTCTGGATAGCTGCCAACGCATAATGATACATAAAAGACGTAAGGGAGGGCAATTCAGTGCTGCAGAAATACATCTTTCTCCCGATAGTAGATTTCTATATGCTGCTAATCGTGGAAAGGAAAACAATATCGCAATAATGGCTATCGACCAGGCAACCGGTAAGGTGGAAGTTGTGGGGTATTGCCCGGTGCACGGAGATCACCCAAGGAGCTTTGCCATTGATCCTTCAGGTAAGTTCTTGCTGGTGGCTAACCAGGTGAGCGGCAATGTGGTTGTGTTCCGTAGAAATGTTAACACAGGATTGCTCAGTTATACAGGTATAAAAATAAAGATACCCGGTGCATCGTGCGTACGGTTCAATTAATTACAACATTCCGGTAAATGTTTCCACGGTTTTCTTCAGGTCAATGCCCTTACCCAGCACACCTTTAAAAGGATCTCCCATTTCCTGTACACGATCATACATATTGCCGATATGGAACTGGCTGATCTGTAGCCCTCTCTTCACCTCGCTCCAGTCGAGCGGTGCCGATGCGGTTGCGCCTGGTTTAGGGCGTAGCGAGTACGGTGCTGCCACCGTTTGTATATGCCTGTTCTGCAGAAAATCCAGGTATATCTTGCCTTTTCGTTTGTTCACTGCGCGTTCTACACTGGTGAATTCAGGTAGTTCATTATGTACAATGTTCACGATCAACTCAGCCAATAACTTGGATTGGTCGTAGCTATATTTTGCACCTAACGGTATACATATATGCATGCCTGTGGAGCCCGATGTTTTGCAATAGGCCGGTACCTTGGCAGTATCTAATAGTTGTTTGATGACCAGGGCTACCTCTACTACCCTATCATAAGAATTATTGTCGGGGTCCAGGTCTATCAGGCACCAGTCGGGGTTATCAGGCTTTTGTATGCGGCTATGCCATGGGTGCATTTCTATACAGCCCAGCGATGCCATATACAGCAGGCTGGCTTCATCGGTACACACCAGGTATTCTTTATGTTCCTGGTTCGATTCACTGAAGTAGTCATATGTCTTGATCCAATCAGGCACCTTTCCCGTTATGTCTTTTTGGTAAAAGCTGAAGCCCGTTATACCTTCCGGATACCTGTTCAGTGATTGCGGCCGGTCTTTCATGTAGGGCAAAATGTATGCTGCCATTTTATGATAGTAACGCAACATGTCGCCTTTGGTGATACCTTCTCCCGGCCAATAAACCTTGTTCAGATTGGTAAACTTTATTTCATGCTTGTTGATCGCTATGGTCTCCTCTGTCGCATCAGCAGAGAATAAAGTGTCTTGTTTGCCTGTAGTTTTCTTTCCTGATTGTTTTACAGGCGGGGCATCATCGCTTACTTTCTTCGCGGTTTTTTTGTGCACTGCCGGTGCCTCTTCTGCAGACGCATTCTCCTTGGAGGCTGTCTTTTTCGCGGCCGCTTTCTTAGGTACTGCTGCCTTTTTAGTTGCTGCTTTCTTCACGGTTTTGGTGGTTATATGTACTATCTTTTCACCTTTTTCGGTGCTGGCACTTTTGTCGTTGCGAAGCCCTTTGAAGATTGGCTGGCGCAAAATGTTATCACCTGTCCATTCTGCAAATTTAACCTCGCAGACCAGTTCGGGCATCAGCCACACCGCAGGCATATTTGTTTTGGGCACTTCTTTAAATGGGCAGGTATCTGTCACCAGTTGCTCAAATCTCTTGTGCATCTCTTTCAGCTCTTCATCGTTAAAGCCTGATCCGCTGTGCCCGATATAAGTAAGCTTTTTATTGATGTACTTACCCAGTATGATAGCCCCAAAATATTGCCGTGAGTTACGCCCTTTGGTGTATCCGCATATAATAGCTTCTGTTACCTGGTCGTTCTTTATTTTCAGCCAGTTGTCAGTACGTGTGCCGGTCACATATTCGCTGCTGGCTTTTTTAGCCATTATACCTTCTAAGCCCTGCTTTTTCGCCAGTTCGAAAAAGCTGATCCCCTTTGCAACAATATGGTCGCTGTAGCGGATGATGGTATTGTCGGCAGGTACTATTCTTTTCAGCAGTTCTTTTCGTTGTTCCAGCCCAAGCTGTCGCACATCCTTACCGTCATACCAAAGAATGTCGAACACATAATACACCAGTGTGGCCTCCTTTCCCTTTCGCGCAAAGTTCTGCAATGCCTGGAAGTCCGCGTAACCATTTTCATTCACCGCAATTATCTCGCCGTCTACTACGGCTTTTATGTTCCAGTCTTTCAGCGCCTTGGTTACGTTGGCGAATTTTGCAGTAAATGACTGTTCATTGCGCGAAAGCAGTTCCGTTTTCTTGCCGTTAAGGTAGGCAAGGGCTCTGTAGCCATCCCACTTTATTTCGTATAGCCAGTCTGCGCCGTCAAAAGCTTTATCGGCACGCATGGCCAGCATCGGTTTGGAAAATTTGGGAAAAGGTGCTTTGTCTGTATTGCGCAACAGTTCAGCAGTGTCTTTTACTTCTTTCTTGCTTTCTGTAGTACCTTTCGCCACTTTTGGGGTTGTTTTCTTTGTTGTTGGCTCCTGCGATGCTTTACTTCCCCTATTGCTCTGCCAGGTGTTGGTGCTATGCGCTTCTATATACTTTAAGCTCTTCCGGGATATTACCGATTTATCCTTCAGTGTTATGTCTTCCTTCGATGCGTAACGGTCTTCGTGTTTTATCAGTAGCCATGAATTTTCCGCATAGCCCGTGGTTTTCACGAGCGCGAACTCACCTTTTAGTTTTTTGCCCTTCAACACAAATTTCAGGTTGCCCTTATGCAACTCTTTCAGTAGTTCTCGTTCCTGGTCTTTTTTTTCTTTAAGTGTTTTGTCCAGTGGGGTATAAGTACCTTCATCCCATACTATCACTGTTCCTGCTCCATAGTTGCCTTCTGGTATTATACCCTCAAATGTGCGGTAGTCGTAAGGGTGATCTTCAACGGCCATTGCCAGCCTTTTTATCTCGGGGTCTGTCGATGGTCCTTTGGGTACAGCCCAGCTCTTCAGCACGCCTTCCATCTCCAGGCGAAAATCGTAATGCAGGTGCGATGCATCGTGCTTCTGTATCACAAATCTTAGTTCGTTGGTCTTTGCTTTACCACCGGTAGGTTCCGGGGTGTTATCAAACTGCCGCTTCTCGTTATACCGTTTAAGGCCCATGATAGTTTATGTCAACGCCCGAAGGCTTTTTTTATGAATGTGGCTCCGGGATTTACCAGGCGCCGGCAAAGTCATCCGTTCACTACATCACCACCAGTCACATGCATCACCTGTCCTGTTACATAGCTGCTGTGATCGCAGGCCAGGTATACATAAGCAGGCGCTACTTCATACGGATAGCCCGCCCTTCCCATAGGAGCGTCTTTGCCAAATTTTTTTAGTTGTTCGGTACTGAATGCATTGATCACCAGCGGCGTCCAGATGGGGCCGGGTGCTACAGCATTCACCCGTATTTTTTGGTCAGCAAGGTTTTTGGCCAGAGACCGGGTGAACGAAACAATGGCTCCTTTTGTGGATGCGTAATCGATCAGATGGTCACTACCTCTGTAAGCTGTAACAGATGCTGTATTGATGATCACATTGCCTTCCATCATATGCTCCAGCAGGTAAGATGTCAGGTAAAAGAACGGAAAGATATTTACCTCGAATGTGCGTACAAGCTGCGCTTTACTGATGTCTTTCAGCTTCTGCTCATCTTCGTGCATCCCGGCGTTATTCACCAGTATATGTATGTGCCGGAATGTGGCCATCGCCTTCTCTGCTATGGTTTTACAAAAAGACTGGCTGCTCAGGTCGCCTTTTATCAGCAGGCACTGTTGGCCTTCTTCTTCTACCATTGTTTTTGTTTGCTCCGCGTCTTTGTCGTTCTTCAGGTATACTATTGCCACATTGGCTCCTTCCCGCGCATAGTGCACAGCTACCGCACGCCCTATGCCACTGTCTCCGCCCGTTATCACCGCGTTCTTGCCCAGCAGCTTTTTAGAGCCAAGGTAGTCTGCACGGATAGGTGGCTTCTCCAGTTCTTTCCTGAATTTTTCTTTATGCTCGCTCATACACTTAGCTTACCACTGTTAATAAATGCCCGCGCTATCAGGCTTTCTTTCCGGCAGATTTCCTCGCTGTTTTATGTGCGCCGGCTGCAGCTCCTTTACTTTTTGTGTCCTTAGACGCGGCAGTTCTCTTATTAGGTACCTTCTCTCCCTTCTCGCGCGCTTCAGAAATGCCAATGGCTACGGCCTGTTTTTGACTGGTCACCTTTTTGCCGGTAGATCCGCTCTTTAGTTTGCCCTCCTTAAATTCGTGCATCACCTTTTCTACCTTGTCTTGCGCAGCTTTCGAATACTTTGCCATGATTGTTGGTTTTTTGAGTTAACGATATTTACTGTTCCAGGAAAATATCTATGGCCTTTTCAAACTTGTTCAGGTCTTGTATATGTGGTATATGGCCAATGCCATCCAGCTCTACCAGTTGGCAGCGACTCATTTGCAACTGCACATCTTTGCCTAGCTTCTGGTACTGTCCATGCTTTTTCTGTACCTTACGGGTAATGAGCACTTTGCCGGGTATGGTCTTATCCTTCGATCCTACTATCAACAGTGTTTTCTTCTTGATGTCTTTAAATTCGTAGCATACTGGTTGCTCATAGATCATCTCATAGGTCAGCGTATTCACTAATGCTATTCGGGGGAAATCAGGATCTTTTAACGCAGCCGCCTGTTGTCTTACCAGTTCGTCATAAGATTGTTTCCATTCAGGAAAGTAGCCTTTCATGTAACTCTTGTAGGAGTCAAAGGTTGCATCTAACTCTGAGGCATATTGCTGATCTACCGATGCATAGGGAACAAACTCTCGGTAGTCTTCCAGGCCTATCGGGTCTTCAAGTATCAGTTTGTCAGTTATGTCAGGGTACATCAATGTAAAGCGCGTGGCCAGCATGCCACCCATAGAGTGGCCTATAATGGTGACCTTGCCAATATGCAATGAGTCCAGTAACATTCGGGTATAAGTTGCTAACTCATGGAAACTATAGTGGATCTCTGGTTTGTCAGATTTTCCCCAACCCACCTGGTCGGGTACGATCACTCTGTATCCTTTATCCAGCAGGTAGGGGACCACGTCTTTCCAGTAATAGCCATTAAAGTTCTTGCCGTGCAGCAATAGGGCTACTTTATTGTGTTTGCTCTTCTCCGGCGATATGTCCATATACGCCGTTCTGAAGTGCTGTTGTTGCGCTTGTATCTGTATATACTTTACAGGATACGGATAAGCTTCCTGGCTCATCCCGTTGTGCGGAAATAGTAGTATCAGTATCAATAAAGGCGTCAGGGCTATCTTCATTCCGGTTTCTTTTAGCGGAACACCAGGCAGTTTATTGTTGCCCGGGGTTTGCTTTACTTGTCTAAAAACCATACCAGTATTAGGTTTTGCGGGTTTGTCCGTATTGGCGTCTTTTCCGCGGCACACTTTTATAAACACTGCTATTAAAGCTGCAATACAATGAACATCAGGCGATTTGCGAACAACAGCTGGGAGATACTCAAAAATGCATTTTCCGGTTTCTCCAATGATAAGGTCACTAAGCTTAGCGGTTCTCTGGCCTACTCCACGGTGTTTTCTATGGGGCCGCTGCTCGTAGTCATCATATCGTTGTGCAGTTTATTCCTGGGCAGGGAAGCTGTTGAGGGACGCATCTTTTACGCCCTGCAAGACATGTTGGGGAAGACCGCAGCTGCCGATATGCAGGAGATCATTCGTAAGGCCACACTCAGTGGTAAGAGTGGTATGGCCATTGCCATAGGTTCTGTTACGTTACTTTTTGGTGCCACAGCGGTATTCAGCGAGATACAGGACTCCATCAATAGTATATGGGGACTGAAAGCTAAGCCTAATAAAGGATTGGCCAGTATGCTCCGGAATCGTTTTATGTCGTTTTCTGTACTTATTAGCCTTGGGTTTGTGCTACTGGTATCCTTGCTTGTCACTTCTGTGGTCGATGGCTTCAGCCAGCGGTTGCAGCATTATTTTGCCGATAGTGCCGTTGTGGCCTTTTATATTTTCAACCAGTTGCTCACACTGGCTATTGTCACCCTGATGTTCGCGGTGATTTTCAAAGTATTGCCCGATGCGCTCATCCGCTGGAAGGATGTGATGGCGGGTGCGCTGATCACTGCTGTGCTCTTTATGCTGGGCAGATTGGGTATTTCTATCTACATCAATAAAAGTAATGTAGGCTCAACATTCGGCGCGGCAGGGTCTATAGTAGTGGTATTGCTTTGGGTATATTATTCATCACTGATACTCTATTTCGGTGCAGAGATCACAAAGGCTTATGCCGTTCGCTTCGGTTCAGAGATCAAACCTAATGATTATGCAGTAACCACACATTCTGTGGAAATAGAAACCGGGAAAGCTTCAGTGCAGGATAAAGACAAAGTAGGAGAGCGGCTTATAGAACAAAAGAAAGCTCCTGTAACAGCCAATAATAAGGGTGGTCATGCTTCGGCCAATGGGGCAGCACGTGATATTATAACAGAGCAAAGTAAGTACACAGGCTAACGTGGTACGGTGTTTATAACAAACCACACAAACTAATAACATGGAAACAACAATGACGAACTACCTGGTAACAGGCGAATTCAACAACAAGGAAAGTGCAGACCGCGCTTACGAATCTATGCTGAACCGCGGCTACACACGCGACAAGATCCATCTCGTAATGTCCGAAGCTACACGCAGTACACACTATGCAGATAGTAATGTAAAAGTAGAGACGGGCTCACAGACGATGGCAGGTACCGGCACTGGTGCAGCCATAGGCGGTACGGTGGGTGCGGTAGCAGCGGCTATTGCTGCAGTTGGTACCAGTCTTATATTGCCCGGTCTTGGCCTCATAGTCGCAGGCCCTCTTGCTGCTGCCCTCGCCGGTGCTGGTGCAGGTGGCGTCACCGGCGGTGTTATTGGCGCATTGATAGGTTCGGGCATTCCTGAAGAGAAGGCCATCATTTATGAAAAAGGCCTTCGGGAAGGTAATATCATGATCGGCGTTCATGCGCGCAATGCTGAAGAAGCACGCGAGATAGAAGCTGAACTGCGTATGAATGGTGCATTTAATATCCATAGTTAATAGCTGTCCGCTATCAACTAT
>CANGNA010000105.1 GCA_947455215.1 Chitinophagaceae bacterium | reverse complement strand
GGGTCCTTCCCGAAGGTATTCGGGACAGGCTGTTACAAACGAGGACCAGTGTGGGACAAATCCATGATAACGGACATGAGCTACATAGCGCCCCATGTCCGTGTCGCCCTTCGACAGGCTCAGGGTGACACTCGGTGTAGGCTTTATTGTTGAAACCCTACGCTATGATAGCCCGCCCTTACAGGGCGGAACAGCGGGTTGTATTCCCAAAACGAATACGCCCGGATGGTTGTTGGCGGGGACGCCAACACCGGCGCCCAGTAAGCTTATTTGTACGGTCGTTACAAACACAGCGCCGGTGGGTCCTTCCCGAAGGTATTCGGGACAGGCTGTTACAAACGAGGACCAGTAGAACCAATAGAGTGTGGGTGCGGGTGCGAGTGCGAGTGCGGGTGCGGGTGCGAGGATAATAGACATGGCACACCTTTGAGGTGTGCCATGTCGGATCTTATTGACCATTGTTGGGTGCGTTATTTGCGGGCGTATTTGCGGACGGCATCGGCGATGATGTCGGCTGTAATGTCGGGGTAATCGACTTTTACGGGCTTGCCATTCTCTACCCAGTCTTTGATGATGGGGTGGTATTTTGCATCGAGGAGTTTTACCAGCGTAGCACCCATGGCTTCTGCACCCAGGGCGTTGCATTGCTGCTCGTATTGCCCCACCATAGGGATAACAGCAACCTTCTTGCCCAGATACATGGCTTCGGCAGGACCTTCGAACCCGCCGCCGCAGAGCACGCCCGCACTCGATGCCATGCTTTTCACAAAATCATCATTGTTGATCTTGCGCAATTCAACATTACCTATTGTCTTCGGTTCTTTGTTGTGCTTGGAGAATACCACCCATGGCACATTGAACTGCGACAGGTGTTTAACTATCGTATCATCATCGTACGCAGGCAGGTATACCGTATAGTGTCCTTCGTTAGTGGGTGTAAGTGCTCTTATTTCTCTACGGATAACAGGCGTATAGGTGCTTTCATCGAAAGCTTTAAAATGAAACCCATAACCCGCCGTAACGGGCGCATAACGGGTAAGTACGAGCTCACCTATCAGATCGCGTTCTTTGGGGCGCGGTGCATTGGGGCGCATAACGGCATACTGATGACTTACAGAGATGCACGGCAACCCTTTACGCTTGCAGGCCCATGATGATACCGGCTCAAAATCGTTAATTACGAGATCGTACTTATCTATGGGGAAGTTGCGGATATCCTTCAGGAGCTGGCGCAGCCTGGTTTTCCTGAGTGTTTGCGGTATATCTACGCCACCGGACTTGCCGAAAATGAAGCTCATACCCCAGAATTTATACTTTACGGGGTAAGGGAAATCAACATCGGCCTGTATACCACTGATGAGCACATCGACCTCGCCATACTGAGTCAGTAAGGGGTAAACATCTCTTGCCCGGCTGACGTGGCCATTGCCGGTACCCTGGATAGCAAAAAGAATTTTCACGTGCTAAATGTAAGGACTTTTTTTTAAGCTGCTTCAAGGCCGTTGGTGCCCTGGTGCCCGTTGATATTGAGCTCGAGCATCAGGCTGGCCATCATGGCTTTTGCTGATTCTTTGGTTTGCTTTTTCTTATCGATATCGACCGCCTGCGCAACAAGATCGTTGTTGTAATTGTAGATAGACCATTGCCCGGCGGTATATTCGAGTGCGGTGAGATTTTCTATCCAATCGCCGGAGTTGAGGTACATGACATCGCCATGTTGTGTGTGCACATTCTTCATCTCGGGGTGATGGATATGACCGCAGATCACATAATCGTACTTGTTTTCTGCTGCAATGCCGCAAACTGTGTCTTCGAAATTGTTGATGAATTTAACGGCACTCTTTACGCTGTTCTTTACTTTCTTGGATAGCGATATCTTACCACGGCCCATTTTCTGCGACACCCAATTGATAACGCTATTGATAAGAATAAGCGTATCGTACCCTACTGCACCCAGCTTTGCCAGCCAGCGACTGTTCTGCATCACTACATCAAACACATCGCCATGGAATATCCACACGCGCGAGCCGTTGATCTTCAAAGAAAGTTTGTTGGTTATTTTGAGTGAGCCCAGCTGAAAGCCCTTAAAGCGGCGCAGCATCTCGTCGTGATTGCCGGGGATGAAGTAAACCGGAACTTCTTTTGCGACCAGGCCTATAAGATGTTTTACCACCATCATGTGTGTAGCAGGCCAGTAGCGCTTGCTGAACTGCCAGATATCGACAATATCGCCATTGAGCACTACTGCCTTGGGCTTGATGGTCTTAAGATATTGGAGTAGTTCTTTGGCATGGCAGCCATAAGTACCCAAATGAATGTCTGACAGCACAAGTATATCCACTTCTCTCTTTGCCATATGTATGATATCTGGTTATACAAAGGGACAAAATGAATATAACTGCATTGTTAGGGAGTGGTTAAGCATATATTAAATATGTACAGGTGCATATTTGTAGTAATTGAATAAGAGACAGTGGATTGGATATACGTTGTTACAAATCAGCCTTGCAGGGAACATAATTATCCTTTTACTATACAAATAGTGTAAATTCGTGGTTATGCGCTACATATATATCGTCATTCTCGGCTTAATACTTTTACCTTGTAGTGTGCAGGCACAAAAAACTGCTTATATCCCAGCCTACTTGTTAGATATAACGACTGTAGACGGAGCGCAATTTACATGGGACAAGACGGCACAAAGTGACAATTTCACGCTGATATGGGGAAATACCGTAGGCACTACCCCTGCGACGTATGCTGACCCCGACCTGGCATTTGATCCGGCGATAATATTAGACACGCTGGAGGCGATATATGCCACCTACAAAACACTTGGCTTTGCGCAAGACACACCGGGAACAAACCTGCATCAATACAAAATTCCGGTGGTGATGGTAAATACATGGGGCCCGGCAGGCGCTACCGGATGGGCAAGCGGTGGCGACGCAGATGGTGTGATAGGCGCATTTTGGGTACATCCGCTGGCGATGCATGGGGGGCATGTGGCCGCGCATGAGCTTACACATAGCCTGCAGGCACAATGCGTGATAGACTATCGGACAGTGCACGGCCTTGGCGGCGTATGGGATTATGCAGGAATATTTTGGGAGACGCATGCCAATTTTATGCGTGACCTGGTTTACCCGACTGACGTAACCGCCAACGGCATGGACGTAAGCCATATAGAAGCGTGGGGCGACTGGAAGAACACTTATGAAAATTATGCGCTCCTGATGGCGATAATGGAAACAGACGGCATTGGCATGGTGAACAGGATGTGGCGGGAGTCTTACAGTTACGAATATCCGCTGCAAACTTACAAGCGGCTGCTCAATGCAGACCAGGCACACTTTAATGATGTAATGTACCTCTATGCAAGGCGGATGGCGGCCTATGATTTTACACATAACAATGTAGGCAGTTACTTTCGTAGTTACCGGACAGCCGACCTTAACAGCTGGTTGCCATCCGTACAAAATACATGGACCATTTTAAAACCAGTGGGCGGTATTGCGGGACGATATGAGGTACCTGTAGAGCAAGCCCCTGAAGAGTATGGTTACAATATAATACCTCTGTACCCTGATGCAGACAGCTGCTCTGTGATAGTGAAGTTTAAAGGGCACATGGAAGCCAATGCACACTGCGGATGGCGGTATGGCTTTGTAACCACTCATCCCGACGGTACCGTGAGCCGCTACAGCAATACTTTTGCCGACTATGCGGCGGAAGTAGCTTTTTCTTTTACCGGCGACGAAAACAAGATGTACCTGGTGGTGATGGGCGCGCCAGCCGACAGGATAACTACTGACACATCGAACGATACATGGCATGGATATCCGAAACACTTCCGCTTTCCTTATGAACTAACCATAAGTGGTGCTGTGCCGGAAGGTATGCAGGATGCAGGTCAGTTTCGCCAGCAACTAAAACTTGCCGGGCATTTACATATAAACGGGGGCGGCTGGGTAGACGATGCGGCGACAGTGGCCAACACTGTGTATGTAGCACCTACGGCCATGGTACTGGGCGCATCGGTACTAACCGGTGATGTGCGCATAGACAATACGGCGATGGTAAACAATGCGACAATGAGCGGTGCGGTATCGGTATCGGGCAATGCGCTGGTAAATGGTGGCACCTACTCTGACAGTGCACAGATAAAAGGACAATCCTATTCCGAGAACAATACTATGTGGGAACATGCAGTAACAGATATGCGGGCACGCGTATCTAACTACCACCTGTATGGCAATATAGAGGTGGGTGGCGATGTTGTGGTTTATAATGATACCGGCGCCTGCAATAACGGCGTGTATTACCGTATGACCAACTACTACCAGGACAACCTGCTGGAATGTGATGGCCGCACTGCAAGCCATCCGGCTAATGCTGACGTGAACAACACCTACAGCAATTTTACAGATGCACAGATGGCGCTGCATTGCAATTGCGCCCTGATGCCGGGATGCCTTACCACCGTAGCGGGTACGACCCACGCCCCACTGAGCATGCAGGTAATGCCTAACCCTGCAACAACCCAACTAACGATAGGCTTTAACGGGTACACCGAAGAGACTGTTATCTGTTTTTATAATACAGTTGGCCAACTGGTAAAAAAGGAAGTGCTAAACGGTAAAGAACTGACCACCAATGTAGCTAACCTGCCACAGGGGATCTACTTTATAAAGGCAACACAACATGGCAGTATAATAGGAACGACCAAACTAACAATCGTTAGATAGCAGCCAAGGTCTGCAGACATAAGTATACTGCCTTATAGAAGTGGCTTGATCGGGGTTGAAAACGCAGTTGACCTTAACGATCAACGTGATAAGAAATACTGTTTTTTTCAATGAGATAATACTCTGCAATATTTATATTTTGGCAGTATAATTGACCAGACCATGAACAAAACTATTTCGCCCGAAACACTGAATAAACGACTGTTAATAGTGCGTATTGCTTTGATAGCTTATGTGCTGTATCTGCCGCTTGGCAACTACCTGGTGGCAGAACTGAGCAAAGAAACCGGCCAAGCCCCACAACTGATGTACCTTGAATACCTGTCGCCCGCATTTGGCCTGGTAGTAGTGGCTAGTTTTTATTGGCCGGCACTATGTATATGGCTATTCACCGGGTACCCCCTTTTAATTTTATACAGCTGCATACCCGACCTGGCGGATTTTGGGGGCATAGGGTTTATTGACAGTGCCTGGATGCACATACCGACAATTATACTACTGGCGGTGAATATCCTGGGTGGGGTATGGGCCATGCAATATAATGACCTGCGGAAGTCATCGGCAAATGTAGCGCGCAGGGAGTAGATAAATTAGAAAAATGCGCATATAAAATTGTAATATGTGCAGTTCTGTGTATTTGCTGAAACGGGAGAAATGCAAACTGAGTTTTCAACAAGTGTGTATTACTTTAGAAAGGGGTGAGCAGGGAGTATACTAATTTCGGCATAGAAAGAAAGCTGAAAGTTATGGATATAGAACAACTGATGCCGCATGTGGAAGCGTTGATATTTGCCAGTGATAAAGCGCTGACGCAGATAGAGATAACCGAGATGATAGGCCAGGCACTGGAAGAAGTGATAGAAGCTGAGCGTGTAGCTACCTGTATTTCTGCAATAATGGAGAAATATGAGGCTGAATACTACCCTTTCCACCTGACAGAAACGGGTGGTGGCTATCAGTTCCTTACCAAGAAGGCATTCCATAAGACGGTTATCAAACTGAATGGTGAGAAGCACATCAAGAAATTGTCGGCAGCAGCCATGGAAACACTGGCCATCATTGCCTACAAACAGCCAATAACCAAGAGCGAAATAGAATATATACGCGGTGTGAGTGCCGACTACAGCATTCAGAAACTGCTGGAAAAGGAGCTGATCGTAATAACAGGCCGTAACGAGGATATGATAGGTAAGCCATTGGTGTATGCTACATCCAAGACTTTTATGGACTACCTGGGCATCAATTCTCCGGCACAGCTGCCACAGCTGAAGGACATCACCGACCTGGAAATAGTAATGCCTACCAATGCTGAAGATGCTTTACCTGCAGACACTCCGCAGATAGGCTATGGCGAACTGAGGCAGGCGTCGTAATAAAGAAAACTCCTTTATAGTTATACCCGAAATGGTGCACCGCTTATGTGGTGCACTTTTTTTTGGTGCGCTGTAGCCGCAGGGTTGAAACCCTGCGCTATGATAGCCCGCCCCTACAGGGCGGAACGTGGGTGAGTGCATTTGAAAACGAATACGCCCCGAGGGTTGTTGGCGGGGACGCCAACAACGGCGGAAAACGAATACGTCCGCTGTAGCCGCAGGGTTGAAACCCACAAGTGTTCGAAACCTTGGAAGGCCGCCTAATTAAACCCCGCCCCTAAAGGGAGGTTATGTTAGCGCCACACTTATAACAACCGGATTGAACCCGACAAGTATTGGAAATCCGTGTGTTTTAATGGGTAGCCCTATGGGGCGATGACCCATTTTACGTCTTTAATACTACAAACAGGTAGTCCCTATGGGACATTTTCCATGTCATAGCAGGTTTCGAACACTTATGGGTTGAAACCCTGCGCTATGATGGCCCGCCCTTACAGGGCGGAACGTGGGTGAGTGTTGTTTCGAAACGTACCTTTGCCTAATAACCAGCTGTACGTGACCGCTATGAAAGTATTGGATTTTGTTTTTGCTAAAATAAGCCGCTCATACCAAGGACGATGGAATACCACTGGTCGCGCTTCGAATCTCGTAGCCCTGCTGATATTATTCGCATTTGGACCTCCTATTGGATTTATTTTATCACGTTTCCCGTTAACCCATTTATGGCCAGCCACGGGAAGCAGAACCGGACTTAAGATCGGCATTGCTATGATAGTGGCCTCACTTTTCCTGTTCACTTACTTCAGATATGATCGCGCACCAGAAGGATACTATGACGATGCACTAAAGGTCTACCCTGTAGCAAATCGACGGATAAAGCCTTGGATGATCTATTTACTGCCTATAATACTGATGTTCGTTTGGGTAGGTGGGTTCTTGTTGTTTCAGCGGCCGCAGGGGTGAAACCCTGCGCTATGATAGCCCGCCCTTACCTACCAAAGGCAGACAGGCAGGGCGGAACATGGGTTAGTACTCCAAAACGAATACGTCCCGATGGTTGTTGGCGGGGACGCCAACAACGGCGAAGGGTAAAGGGAGGTGTTGTTGGCGCTCCAATTGCTGTAGCCGCAGGGTTGAAACCCTGCGCTATAATAGCCCGCCCTTACAGGGCGGAACGTGGGGTTGTGCCTTTGAAAACGAATACGTCCCGATGGTTGTTGGCGGGGACGCCAACAACGGCGAAGCCGCAGGAAAACGAATATGTCCGATGTTACCGGTTTATCAGTGCATTCTGTCGCCGCGGGGGGTGAGGTGTTGCAGTACGTCTTCTTCTGTTTTGAGCCACCAGGCCCAGGTCTCACGGACGCGGTCGGCGGGGAAGTATAGTCCGGCAATATCTATCATCAGCCGGTAATGACCGGCCTCTGACACCATGAATTTGTAGTAAAAGTCGCGCAGGGCGGGGTCTTCCAGGTTTTCGTGCAGCAGGCGGAAGCGTTCGCAGCTGCGGGCCTCTATCAGTGCCATGATCAGCAGCCTGTGAAGCAGTCGTTCATCGGGTGCTCCTCTCTCCTGTTTGGGCTCGCGCTCCATCAGCAGGTTCACATACTCGTCTTTGCGCTGGCGACCGAGCGTGTAGCCTCGTTTCTTCATCTCGGCCCACACCATGCGGAAGTGCCCCCACTCTTCTGTAACTACCGGTGACAGGGCATTGACCAGGTCTGGCTTATCGGCATAGCGGCTGATGAGCGATATGCAGGTGGTTGCGGCCTTTTGCTCACAAAAAGCATGGTCGGTAAGTATCTCTTGCAGTGATATAGATGCGAGATCGGCCCAGCGGGGGTCGGTGGGCATTTTTAGTCCGAGTATAGAATTTTCTGCAGTGCTCATTGAGGTGCAAAAATAAGTTACCTGCCCGATAAGATGACTGCCGGATATCAGCCGGATATTTTGAAGTGTCATTAAACCGTCAGGCCATGTAGCAGTCAAAGTATGATAACATACACTAACAACTATGCTTAAACAGAATATCATGGCCATTGCAGCGGTTGGCGCACTGGCTTTTGCATCGTGCACCAAGAAAGGCGATACCGGACCAACTGGCGCTACCGGCCCGGCAGGTCCATCGTATACCGGTGCTATCAGCGGCCATGTAGAATTGTATGACCAGTACGGCAGTAAAGTGCTGACCGGCCTGTCATCGGCACAGGTATCGCTGGATGGTGGCAGCACTCAAAGTGCCAACAGCAGTGGTTATTACCTGTTTGGCGGCATAAAGACGGGCTCTTATACCCTATCGGCCAACAACAGTGGCTACGGAGCCACACAGGTAACCAACTTCCAGTTTTTGAGCGATACGCTGAACAGGGATCTGAAGATGTCGGCCATTCCGAATTTCTCACCTGCCACCTTTGATGTGTACCCTACGGCAGCAGGTACGGGCGACAGTGTAGTGATGACCTTTGCGACCGATACGAGGGTGCGCAATTCTATTGTGTTCATCAACAGCACATCGACAGTGAACGGACAGCCGGCCAATTACCTGCTGAGCTATACCAAGACGATAGGTGCCAATGTACCACGTGCAGTGATCATCATCCCCAAGCAAGACCTGCTGAATGCCGGGCTTACCAGCGGAAGTACGTATTACCTGGCGGCATATGGCTATGTAATCAGCGATGCATCGGCCTACGAAGATTATGCAACGGGGAAGGCTGTATATAATGCCATAAGCAATACGCCGCTTACAGCTACTACTGTAGTACCCTAACAGCCCCTTTATTATCCTTATAATTACCAAAAAAGCGCGACCATGGTGGCCGCGCTTTCCGTTTATCCTTTTTGCCTCAACCTAACAAAGGAGAGCGCTGTTGCATACCTACGGCATGCTGTCCATTTGGGGTGTTGTTTTAACTACAAACATTTTGCCACCTACGGGGCAATGACGTGTTATGATAGTATTGTAAATGGATAGTTGTTTGATTCTAAGACAGCGCAAAATGACCATACGAAATGCGCAATTAAAATTACTCTATGGATTCTCCCTTCAGGTAGATGGTATAGCGCTTTTCGCCATTGGCCAGTACTGCGTTGGAGCGGATATATACACCCTTGTTGAAAACACCTTTGGTGAGTTCTGATGTTTTTACGCCAAGGGTGATGTGGCCCTTCTGGCCGGGTGCGATGGGCTGGTGGTCCCACTCTACCTTGGTACAGCTGCAGGATGGGGTTACATCCATCACAATAAGCGGGGAGGTACCTACGTTAGTGAATTCGAACGTATGCTCGGCAACGGGGCCTTTCTTTACTTTACCGAAGTCGAAGGCATCGCCGCCGGCAAATTTAAAGGCGGGGCCTTCTACTTTATTTTGTGCAAATACAGCAGCACCAACAGTGGTGAGCATAACAATGAGCGTCAGAAGGATCTTTTTCATACAGTTTGTTGATTCTTTTTAAGACCTGAAAATTAGTGAGCAGGTTTGAAATATTTTGTTAATTGCCTGCTATGGTTATATAAATGTCAAACGGTGTGCCAAAGTTGGTTCATTAAAATAATTTAGTTTTAAGATGCTATGGAAATATTTGACGAACGGCAGTCACTGTTAAAAGAGTACGAGGCCCGGCTAAAAACTGTGCGGTGGGTGATGCTGGGGTATACGCTATTTATAGCTTCATTGCCCCTACTTATACGCCTGATCACCGGGCAAGGCTTTACCGACCTGAGAGTAGACGGTTATTACTGGATCTTTATTTTCGGACTTCTGGCCTTTACGCTCGGCAGCAGATACAAGCTCTTTTTATTCATTGTGCTCTTTGTATTGATGATATTGATATTACCGGCCATGGCAACAGTGAGTATAATAGATACATGGCGTGAGCTACTGCTGGACCCCATGGAATACAAAATAGAACTGGGCTCAACTTTGGTTTTTATCGCGGCATCGATCTACATGATGTTT
>CANGNA010000104.1 GCA_947455215.1 Chitinophagaceae bacterium | reverse complement strand
TCAACGAAAACGATGTCACCCAATTCGCGCTGTGCGAATTCAGTGATACCTACAGTAGCGATGTTGCCTTCGATGCTGATCCACTCATGATCCTTAGTATAGCGTAATGTGCCTGGAAATTCCATTTGTTGATTTTTTGCGATAAAAATAAGGGAAATAAATGGAAAGAGATAATCATTATGACAAAAAACAGGTGGTAAATAACAGGCACCTTATTGACAAACAATTGATATCTGCCGTTAAAAACATGTAGAAAACCAATCCCGATGGCGGCCTCAATTTTCGTAAATTTGCGGTTATGCAGAATTACTTAGAGGGACTTAATGAGCCGCAGATGACAGCGGTAGTGCATAGAGATGGCCCCATTATGATAATAGCAGGTGCCGGCAGCGGCAAAACCAAGGTTTTGACCACCCGTATAGCGCACCTGATGAAGAACGGAGTTGATGCTTTTAATATACTGGCGCTCACCTTTACCAATAAGGCAGCAGCCGAAATGAAAGAACGTGTGGAGAAAGCGCTGGGCAACAGCGAAGCCCGCAACCTGTATATAGGCACCTTCCACTCTATATTTGCCCGCCTGCTGCGCGCTGATGCCACTAAGCTGGGCTACCCAAGCAACTTTACGATTTACGATACTGACGATGCCAAGGGCATCATTAAGGACATTGTAAAAATTATGAACCTGGACGATAAGCATTATAAGCCATCGTTCGTGCTTAACCGTATCAGTGCTGCAAAGAACAGCCTGATAGGCCCTGAAGAGTACCGCAAGGACAGCGCCATACAAAGCGAGGATGCCAAGAGCCAGCGCCATAAAATGGCAGATATATACCAGGCCTATGCCAACCAGTGCATGAAGAACGGCGCCATGGACTTTGACGACCTGCTGTTTAAGATGCACCAGTTGCTGACGACCTTCCCCGATGTGCTGGCCAAGTATCAGCATCGCTTTCATTATATCCTTATTGATGAGTACCAGGATACCAATGCGGCGCAGTATTCTATAATAAAAATGCTGGGCGCCGTACGAGAGAATATATGCGTGGTGGGTGATGATGCACAGAGTATCTATTCCTTTCGCGGCGCTACGGTACAGAATATACTACAGTTCCAGGACGACTATGATGATGTAAAAGTGGTGAAGCTGGAGCAGAACTACCGCTGCACGCAGAACATCATTAATGTAGCCAATAACGTTATCAGCAATAACCAGAAGCAGATACCTAAAGAGCTGTGGACCGACAATAAGGTGGGCGAAAAGATAATGCTGGCGCGTACCATGACCGACAATGACGAAGGCCGCTTTGTGGCCGATGCCATCAAGGAGCAGCAGATGCGCAACCATTATGCCAATAAAGACTTTGCCATACTGTATCGTACAAATGCACAGAGCCGCTCTTTTGAAGAAAGCCTGCGCAGGATGAACATACCTTATAAACTGTATGGAGGCGTATCGTTCTACCAGCGTAAGGAGATCAAAGACTTCCTGGCCTACCTGCGCCTTGTGGTGAATACGCGCGACGAAGAGAACCTGAAGCGCATCATCAATGTGCCGGCAAGGGGCATTGGCAACACCACCATCAATAAGTATGTAGCAGCCGCAGCCGAACATAATACTACCTTCTGGGAATTGATAGAACAGGGTAGCGGTAATGCCAAGGTGGATTCTTTTGTGCAGATGATCAAATCGTTCCAGTCTATGCTGAATACCAAAAATGCTTACGACCTGGCATTTGCGGTGGGTAAATACAGCGGCCTGGTGCAGGAACTGTATAACGACAAAACAGTGGAAGGCCTGGCGCGTTACGAGAACGTGCAGGAATTGCTGAACTCTATAAAGGAGTTTACCGAAACACCGGATGAAGAGGGCGAGCTGCACGACAAGAGCTTAGGCAGCTACCTGCAACAAATATCGCTACAGACCGACGTAGAGAATGATAAGGACGAGAACGTAGATGTAGTAAAGCTGATGACGATCCACTCGGCCAAAGGACTGGAATTTCCGTGTGTGTTTGTTGTTGGTCTGGAGGAAACACTGTTCCCCAGCTCTATGAGCCTGTACGACAGGGAGGGACTGGAAGAAGAGCGCCGACTGTTTTACGTGGCCATTACGAGGGCTAAGGAACGCCTGTGGGTGACATATGCCAACAGCCGCTACCGCTTCGGCAGCCTGGTGCAGAACGATGAGAGCCGATTTGTACAGGAGATACCACTGATGTACCTGGACCGCACCTTTAGTGGCGTGAGTAATAAGCCTGGTGCCGGACCGGCAAAGGGTGTGAGTGGCATGCTGAACCAGAACTTTGACAAGGTGCCATCGCTAAAGAAACTGGCAGACAAACTGGCAACAGCCAACGCAGCAACGCAACAGAAGCCACATACCCCATCGGCCGACTTTGCGGCTGATGATCCGGCCGAACTAAAAGTAGGCATGAAGGTAGAGCACCAGAAGTTTGGCTTCGGTAATATAACCGGCATTGAGGGCAGTAGCAACAACCCAATAGCCAGTATAGATTTTGGCGCGGGGCATGGTGTGAAGAAAATAATGCTGAACTACGCCAAGCTGAAAATTGTACAATAAAATAACACTTGCAAAAGAGCCCTTCTCGATGAGAAGGGCTCTTTGATTAATATCACACACAATGAAAGTTGCAACATGGAACTGTAACATGGCATTTAGAAAGAAGGCTAAGTTCATTTTGCGACATGCCCCTGATATTTTAGTTGTGCCTGAATGTGAGCACATAGACAAAATGAAAGCAGAGCAAATAGGCTTTCCAACAAGCTCAATTTGGTATGGCAGCAACAAGAATAAAGGCTTAGCCGTATTTTCCTTTAACGATTTCAACCTTCAATTGCTAGACTTTCACAATCCCGACTTTAAGACAATCTTACCGATTAGCGTTAGTAATGGACTTACGACCTTCTTGCTAATCGCCATCTGGGCAAATAACCCCAGCGATCCTGATGGCTGCTATGTTGAACAAGTATGGAAAGCGGTGAATTTTTATGCAAATCAAATCAGGCAACATGAGGTTATGCTGATTGGCGATTTTAATAGCAATACCATCTGGGATAAAAAGAGCAGAATTGGGAACCATTCTCACTTAGTTTCATTTCTTGAAAGTATGCATGTACATAGTTGCTTTCACCACTACTACTCTGCTAAACAAGGCGCTGAGGAAAATCCAACGTTTTATTTACAGAGAAATAGAACAAAGCCATACCATATCGACTATTGCTTTGCATCTGACCAATTGCTTTCCAAGTTAACCAACGTCGAAATTGGCCTTTATGAGGACTGGATAGTTGCTAGCGACCACATGCCTTTAATCGTAAATATCACCTTATGAACTATCGCTATTGCTATTGTTGGCATTATGTAGCACCCGCAATCTAACCAGTTTGGTTTATGTACATATTGAAAAAGCTGCCTTGTGGGGCAGCCTTTTCAATATGTTGTATTCTGTAAGTATTATAATAAGAACGGAGCTATCAGTTGGGTAACAGTTGGCTTGTCCAATGCTTCGTCGTAAGCTTCAGAAGCGTTGGCGGCAGTGATGTTGCCATTATAGCCTGTGAGTGAAGTAATGTCCACACCTTTCTGTATGGTATTGTCTTCGCCCAGGTAGTTAGGCTGCAGTGCTGTAGTTGGCGGGAAGTTGGTGGTTATCCAAGGCTTCATACCATAATTATAGCCTGGAGTACCTCCATTGTAGTAGCGACGCACCGTGCGTGCAAACGCTGCATGGCGGCCTTCAACAGCTGACAGCTGCAATACTTCGGTCATGATATCAGTGCTATCGAGCAGGTTGGGCAGCTGCCCCTGGTAAGCGCGGATACCGGTATCTTCGAAGGCGATAGCCAGATCGAGGAAAGAAGCATAATTGGCGAACACATTGTATGCGCCGTTAGCGGTAAAATCGTAAGATGCCGGGCTGTAAGGATTACCCGTCAGTGCATTGCCTGAATAGTTATTAGGCGTGAATGGCACGGCACCCATGCTATCTATAGTGGTACGCAGGAAGTTGATGTGCGCACGCTCCTGGTCTTCTACCAGCTTGAAGCCTACCCTGTCGTTAGCAGGAACGAGTGTGTTGGTAGAATTGGAGCCGGTGTTATTGGCAGTATGGTAATAGTTAAACTCAAAATACTCCAGCTGTAAAGCAAATTGGAGGGTATCCAACACGGTAGCGGTAGTTTTGCCGTAAGCCTTTTTGAACATAGAGCCCAGCGCGATAGGCAAAGCTGCCAACGCTACCTTAGAGCCAAAGCTCCTGAGCACATCACGACGCCCGCTGATCTTTTCGTAAACCTCGGGGTCGGTTTTGGCTATCTCCTGAAGAATATTGTTGAAGTTCATGTTGTTGTTTTACTGTTTTGAGGCCGGGACCTCATTTTTTTGAAAATGTGTTAGATCAATAGCACTTACGGCAGCGTAGTATAATCGAGCTTGGTCTGTATCCATGGCGCCAGTGCAGCCATTACCTGCTGCGGCGTCATGGCCCTGTCGAGCCCCTGCACGTTGATGATGGTATTGTCTGAAATATTATTTGCAGTAAGTATCTGCCTTGCGTAGGCTGAATGACGCGCCTGAACAGTAGCCATTTTAGCAATCAGCAGCACATAAGACTTGTCGCTGAAATACTGTGCCACACCATTGTAAGCTGCTACTGCCAGATCCTCGAGGAAGGCAGCCTGGGTGAGCGTACTTGTACGGTCGGCAAATGTTACAGGCGACAGGTCTACCACCAGTTTGCCGGTAATAGCTGTATCGCCCAATATCTTTTTCAGCAACCCGCGGTGCGCATACTGATGCTCGCGCAGATCGGCAATGGCCTGCAGTTCTGCTGCGTCCATGCCGTAATACTGGGTAATATTGGCTTGTGTGTAGAATGAAGTGAGCACTTCCTCCACTATGTATAAATAGTTGAGCAAACCTGTATCGCCCTTACCTATGTACTGGGTATCGGGAGGGGTTTTGCGGCATGATGCTACCAGCAATCCGGCTCCGGCCACGCCGCCTGCCAACTGCAGGAAACCGCGCCTGGACACATTATGCAGTGGAGCAGACCCCATAGTTTGCTGTTCAGAACTTGAATCCATCTTCATATAAATAACGGTTGCATCGCAGCCTGCGCCACGATCCATTTTAGTATTCAGCCTTAAAAATATATAAAATCCATCTTCAAAGCAATAATTGCCCCGAATAAATGATTTTCAGATACAATAATAGGTAAAAAACCGATGTTAAGGGGTCCGGAGTGGTTTATTATCCGGCTATTGCCGACAACAACGCGCCCACCTGGGCCTCCGTATTGTAGCTGTGCAGACAGATGCGCAGGCGTTCTTGGCCGGCGGGTACTGTGGGGCTTAGGATAGCCTTTACCTGCATGCCGGCAGCCTGTGCCCGTTCGGCCATTTTAGCAGCAGCAGCGTTGCCCGGCACTACAATGGCCTGTATGGGACTAATGCTATCTATGAGGCCGCTTATCCCCTTTTCCTGTGCCTGTTGCCGGAACAGGGCAATTAGATCGTGCAGAACGGCAGGATCGTATTGAGGGGATGACAGATAGTTATAGGCACATTGGATGACCCTGACCGAATGTTGCGGCAAGGCCGTGGTATAGATAAACGGCCGCGCAAAGTTGACCAGGTATTGCTGTAACAAACGGCTACCCACCACCGCAGCTCCGTGGCAACCCATGGCCTTTCCGTATGTATGTACACGCGCAAATACCTGCTCTTGCAGGCCCAGCGCGCAGACCAGCCCTTCTCCCCGCTCGCCGAACACCCCTGTAGCGTGGGCCTCATCAACTATCAGTTGGGCATTGTGTGCGTGGCACAGGGCGGCGATAAGTTCCAGATGCGCGGTATCACCATCCATGGAAAACACCGATTCCGTGATGACGATCACCGGGCCTTTACCACTGTGGCGCTCCAGTTTTTCGGAAAGGTCGGCGATATCGTTATGGTAGTATTTGTATTTATTGGGCGTTATAGCCAGCCGTACGCCGTCTATAATGCTGGCATGGCAAAGCTCATCATAGAGTATGGTGGTATGTTTTTGCCCGAGCGAGGCCATAAGGCCCAGGTTGGCATCGTATCCGGAATTGAAGAGCAAGGCAGCCTCTGCCTTGTGAAAACCGGCTATTGCCTGTTCCAGAGTATGCGTCTCTGTACTGTTACCAGAAAGCAGGCGGCTACCGGTAGAACCGGTGCCGCCTGCATCTGTATATGTTTCGGCCATCAGCTTACTGAGTAGCCCTGTTTTGGATAGTCCTAAATAGTCGTTAGAGAAAAAGTCGACAGGCTGAGCTATGGTAGTTAGCCGGCGGAGGTTGCCCGCGCTGCTGCGTTCTTCCAGCTTAGCTGCCAGCAATTGCTCAAGCGTGTTCATGCTGTGGCTGGTTGCTCTTTACACGTGGGTCGTGATCGGCAAATGCCGCCTTAGGTTTGAGGCCCAGCATTTCGAACATGGCCATATCGCTGTTGAACTCAGGATTAGGTGTGGTCAGCAGTTTATCGCCGGCGAATATAGAGTTAGCACCTGCCATAAAGCACATAGCCTGTTCTGCGACAGACAGTTCGAGCCTGCCGGCAGAAAGACGTACAGCAGACGCAGGCATTACGATGCGCGCAGTAGCTACCATACGTACCAGCTGATCGAACGGTACTTTATTATTATCTGCAAGTGGTGTACCTGCTACTGGTACCAACGTATTGATAGGCACAGATTCAGGGTGTTGTGGCAGGGTAGCCAGGGTGAAGAGCATACCTACACGATCTTCATCCGTCTCGCCCAGGCCAATGATACCGCCGCTGCAAACGGAGATACCTGCTTTGCGAACGTTAGATAATGTCTGCAAACGATCGTCATACGTACGCGTAGTTATTACCTCTCCGTAGTGCTCTTCGGATGTATCAACGTTATGATTATAGGCATACAAACCTACATCGGCCAGCTTTGCTGCCTGACTTTCTGTAAGCATACCCAGCGTACAGCATACTTCCATGTCCAGCGTGTTCACCGCCTTTACCATTTCCAGTACGCGGTCAAAATCGCGATTATCGCGCACTTCGCGCCAGGCAGCGCCCATGCAGAAGCGAGATGCACCACCTGCTTTGGCATTCATAGCAGCAGCCACTACATCGCTGGTCTTCATCAGCGCATGTACCTGCACACCAGTATTATAGCGCGCGGCCTGCGGACAATAGGCACAATCTTCAGAGCAGCCACCGGTTTTTACCGACAGCAGGCTGCTGATCTGCACTTCGCCAAAAACATGGTGCTCGTTATGCACATTTGCCGCTTCCAGCACCAGTGCCAGCAACGGCTTATTATATATTGTGTTGATCTCTTCTTTTGTCCAGTTATGACGTATCTCGGCCATTGTATTGTATTTGAGCGGCGAAGCTATCAGATTTTCGGCAGTAATTAAAATTTTGGGTTTATCAGTAGCTACGTTATATTTGTTTTCTATTATATAGATAATTTAATTTTTAGCTATATATACACATAGTCAAGCAACTAACTGCTGGCCATGCTGTTTCTCCTCTTAAACCGGCATGACCGCAAAGAATACGTTATCACCATGATGCAACAAAGATGATCAAAAGAAAGCTGATAGCACCGCTGGTAGTTCTGCTGGCAATAATTGCATTTCCTGTTTCCGGACAAGATGTAAAACAATTGCGTGCTGCACTAAAAGCAGCAACAACTGAACCGGCACGTACCGAGGCGTATAACAAAATAGTATTGTACTATAAACCGATCAATATTGATTCGGCGTATCACTATGCAGAGCAAGGGTTGCGCATCGCTGTTGCCCAGAAAGAAATTGCCGGAGAGGCCAGCATGATAGAGCTGCTGAGCAGACTTGACCAGGCGCAAGGGCAATTGGAAAGTGCCCAAAAAAGGATACTATATGCCCTGGAGCTATACACATCGATAAACAGGGCGGATGGGATAGCGTCTATGAACAATAGCATTGGCGCTATTGAGGCTACGTTGGGCAACAATGAGGCGGCGATGCCCCACTTCCTCACAGCTTTACGTATATATGATAGCATCAAGACGAACCTGGAAGGGTTGATGACGTCTAACATGAACCTTGGTTGTCTTTACCTTCAGATCGGCGATACGGCAAATTCGACAAAATACCTGGGACGGGCAGAAGCGATCAGCAAGAAATTACCAGTGTCGGACTTTACTATATCGTTATACAACTATATCGGTGTGCAATACATCGTTAAAGGCAGGCTTGACAAAGCCCTGGAGTATTTTAAAGAGAATGTAAGGATCAGTGACAAGCCGGAGTTCACACCATCGCACGTGGAAGCATTACTGTACCTGGGTAGTTTTTACAACGACCAGGGAGATGCAACTACTGCAATGCAATACCTGGAGCAGGGGCTGGCCATTGCCCGGGAAAAGAAGCTGAAGGAAACCGAGGCCGACATACTATTGCAAATGGGCATTATGCTTGCGCAAAAAAATCCGGAAGAGGCACTGAACTATGTGAATCAGGCATTGGCTGCGAGTGAGCAGATGCAGAGCAAGACCCTTAAAATGGACGTTTATAAGGAATTGGCGCACATTTATGAACTGAAAGGAGAATATAAAAATGCTAATGATGCGCTTAAAAAATCGGCCATTTACCGGGATAGCGTAACAAAAGTGAATAAGATAAAAGAACTGGCCAGCCTGGGCGCAGTTTACGAGCTGGAAAAATCGAACATGCGTATTGCCGAGGTATCGAGACAGCGTAACCTTGTGATGATATTCAGCGTATTACTGTCGGCAGCTCTGGCAGCAGCCGTTGCGCTTTACCTGAAAACGCGCAGGCTGAATATACAGCTGATAAAACATGAGGCGGAACTTATAGAGCTGAGCAATACCAAAAACAAACTGTTCTCTATTATTGGTCACGACCTGCGGTGGCCCGTGGCACGCATCCCTACCATACTGGATATTGTAGATGATGAAACGATGGAGGAAGACGAGAAGAAATACCTGATAGACAGCCTGCGAGAGCACACCAAGGCTACCGTAGAAACACTTGATAAATTACTGTACTGGGGAAAATCGCTGATGAACGGCCTGCAACTGGCGCCGGAATGGTTTAACCCCAAACAATATATAGTGCAAACAATAGAGCTACGAAGAATGGCTGCCCAGGAAAAGGAGATCACGGTAACGGACCGCCTGCCTGATGATATGGAAATCTATACAGACCCTAACCATTTCGACTTCATCATTCGTAACCTGTTCAGTAACGCCATAAAATTTACCCCACTGAAAGGGGAGATCTATTTTGAGGTAGATAAAACAATGCTGCCCGGCAAATGCGTATTTTCTGTGACCGACAACGGAGCCGGCATAGACGCGGAGCGCATGAAGAAGATATTTGAGCCATTCAACAGCAAACTGGGAACAGCCAACGAAAAAGGCACCGGCATTGGCCTGATGCTTTGTAAAGAATTTGCCATAAAAAATGGTGGCGATCTTTGGGCTACCAGTACGCCGGGCGTTAAAACTACCTTCTACCTGTCGATCCCGACAAGAACGAAATAACTTACCATCGATCTAGTAAAGGGCCTGCTTCTGCGGGCCCTTTTGCATTTGACCACTGGCACATTTTTTAAAGGGTTGAGGAAGGCCATACTTTATTGTATGCCACAACAATACGCTGCAAAGCGAGCTAATACAACAAGATGCTTAAAGCATTTATAATTATAGGATGGTATGTGCATGTGGTGATGTGGTGTATGCCAGTTCTATCTTCAGCTACAGAACATGTTCCTTTTCATATAGAAGAGCAGGTCGCCCCGGCAGAAAAAAGCGCCGAACAAAGTATACGGCCTATCATCCAGATGAGCCGACAGCAGGCAGACCAGCACGCCAATGAATTACAATTGCTTACAGAGAAAAATGCAGCGCAAAGTATGCTGATCATCGTATTCTCTATCTCCACCATGATCGCTTTCATAGTTATGATCTTTCAGTATACCAAAGTGAGCAAACTGAACAGGCGTATGGCCCTGCATGAGCAGGAACTGGATAAGCTGAACAATATGAAGAATAAGCTGTTCTCTATCATAGGCCACGACCTGCGGGCACCGTTGGCCAAAATATGTACCGTGCTGGACCTATATGATGACGACGAAGATGTATTTACACCACAGGAAAAAAGGAGATCATCAATGACCTTAAAAGTCATACAAAAGCTACCAGTGATACCCTGGACAAAATGCTGTACTGGGGCAAATCGCTGATAAAAGGCAACGATCTGAAACAGAAACTGTTTGCAACCCACCCGATCATTTCCCAGAACATATTGCTGAAACGCAGCGCGGCGGCAGATAAGCATATTACCATAACCGACAGTACGCCGCAACACCTGAAAATATTTGCAGACAGATCTCATTTTGATTTCATTATCCGTAATTTATTGGCCAATGCAATAAAGTTTACCTACCAGGACGGGCAGATAGATATTGGATGTGATGAAGAACCGGACAGAGACATCATCATATTTTATATACGCGATAATGGTAAAGGTATGACCACTACGCAGTTGACTAAACTGTTTGAACCGTTTAATACGACGGAAGGGACCAGCCATGAAAAAGGTACCGGCATAGGATTGATGCTGTGCAAGGAATTTGCCATAAAAAATGGCGGCGACCTATGGGCTGAAAGTGAGCAGGGAAAGGGTGCCACCTTCTTTTTTTCTATGAACAAGGCAGAGCCTGACACAAAATAGCGTGGCAATATTAAAAAACACTAAAGTTTTGCTACT
>CANGNA010000103.1 GCA_947455215.1 Chitinophagaceae bacterium | reverse complement strand
TTTTGCGCTACTTTGTCCTTCAGTTCTTCTGCGCATTCGGCCTCGGCCTGGTATAGCCTTGCCAGGAACAGCTTTTCATACTCCTGGTCTATGCCCGGGTCCTTCAGCAATGCGTCCAGTTCGCTTTTGGCCTCTTTATACTTACCCTGCTTTATCTTCAGCCTGGCCGCAAACAGCTTGAAATATTTGCGGATGAGCGGCCGCCTGTCGTTGGCTGCTTCCTGTTCAAAGCGTGATACAAAATACTGCGTGCTGTAGTCGTGCACCAGGTACCATATCTCATCCCACGATACTGTGCTCTCGTTAGAGAACAGCTTGTATATCACCCTGTCGCGCTCAGGGTTCTGGGCAAACTGGTTGATGATGAAGTACTGCTGCGTATACCTGTCGGCCAGCTTGCCAGACATGGTCAGCAATACCGACGGATTGTACCACCAGTTCTTATGTTCAAACTGCTGCATGCTCCACTCGTGTTGCTTGCCTATCAGTTTCAGCAGCTGCACGCTGAACTCGTAGTGTGCCTGGCCCAGTGTTGTGCCTATGTGCACTTCTTTAAATTCTGCTGCCCGCTGTACAAAGCGCTCTGCTTCCGCTATCTGGCCGTCATACATCAGGCTGCGTGCCTGGGCTATGGTATACCACCCGTAACCCGGTGTGGTGCCATTAGCCTTTATCATGTCTTTAGACAGCTGTATACCATCGCGCGGATGGCTTTTATAAATGTCCAGTATGCTGGTATAGTAAGCCCACTCCTGCAGGCGGTGGTCGCCATTGTCTAGCTGCGCCGCTATGGTGTATTCTTTTTCTGCCGTACGGAAGTCGCCCGATACGGCCTTAAAAGTAGCGTAGTTGTTATGTGGCAGCCTGCCCGCCTTGCGCATCAGCCCAAAGTAATATTCGGCAGAATCAATATTGAAGGCGTAGCTGTATAAGATATTACGGTAGTGATACACGCTTAGTTTCTCCGCCATTTCCACATTGGGCTGCAGCTTTTCGTTCAGCGGCTTGTTGCGGGCTATCACCAGCATAGCGGTGTCTAAGTAGCGCTGCGCCAGTGCCTCGTTCTCGGCTATTGAATTGCGCAAAAAACCGTACTTGCTGCTGGTATAAAACCTGTTCCTGTGTACCGTCCACGACATATAGTCATACACATCAAGGTAGGCCTGGTTCTGGAAGTTGAACTTTTTCACCCGCTGCAACAGTTTGAATACCTGGTCCGGCTGGTCGGTATTGCTGTAGCAGTTCATCAGGTAGTTGGCTATCAGCGTATAGTCTATCTGTAGTTTGTAAATAGGAAAGTAGGTCAGGAAATCGGGCGTGCGGGTCATCAGCGCCTTCTTGTAATCCTTCTCCATCAGATCAAGCGCATGCGATAGCGGGTAGATGGCATTTTTAAAGCCTAAGTAATCTGCCGCATGGTTGAACTTGTAAGAACCCTCGAACAGCCAGCCTACGTAGTAAGTACTGTCAAGCCGCTTGAACTCGCGCGACCTTGGCAGCGCATCTTCTCCGTTCACATCCTCGCTCATGCGCTTGGCATCTATCTGGAAGTACCGCACACTGGCCTTTGCTGCCGGGTGCGGCGGGCGGAACTGCGGCGGTATCTCATCCGGCTTCATGGGCCGGTTTTGTGCATGCAGCTGGCTAAAGGCCAATAATAGCCCGCATACTGCAAGTGCCCGTAGTCGATATGTAAAACGCCTGTTCAAAAGTGATGTTCCTGTCTTCAATAAAGTACAGCTAAAGATAGGCTTACAGCCGCAAACAGAAATGTATATAGCAGATTTTTAACGTTTGCAAAAGTTGGTTAACCGCTACTAATAACAATGTATATCAAAAACGGCATGATGCCGGGGCGGTAACACCTCCCTCTCCCTCGGAGAGGGCCGGGGTGAGGCTTAATATAGTGTGCCCATTTTTAACGTCTAAGTGGTACAACACGCAATTCCGTAAAACCAGGTCTTTGCGCCCTTTGCCTGCTCAATACACCTATACCTCTGCGTGCTTAGCGCCCTCCTCTGCGTGCTTTGCGTGCAACAGCAACACACGCACTACGCATCAGCCCACAACTAACCTACCTCTTCGTAATCAATATAATCGCCCTCTTTGCGCTTGCGGCGGGTTGGCGTGTTTTGTTTGCCCAGCTTTTTATCCATCTCCTTTAGCTGTTGCTGCATCTTCTTCAGCTGTTCGTTGGTGGTCATATTGATGCTGAACATAGAAAAGATGTACCGCTTCAGCAGGCTGTACACTACACCCACAGCTATGATAAATGTGATGACCCTTAATATCATTGGAGCACAAAGGTAAACAATGAATGGCGACAACGCGTTAACGATACCCTAAATAGAAAGACCCGGACATGCCCGGGTCTCCAACAAAATATATTTCGAATATAACTTACTCCAGGTGGCAATTATAATAACCATCGGTCACGCCCGGCTGGTTATAGGTAGCACATTGCTTTTCCGCATCCGATAAAGACAGATTACCCATATCCCTCACAAAACCGCTACCCGACACACCGCCGGAGCAACGGCAGGTCTGTCCGCCGCCATTCTGCTTATAGTCGTTCTTGGTACATGCTGCTACCAGCACAACAGTTGTTACTACAGAAAGTGTAATGAGTATCGCCTTCATATATACTTATTTCGGACGGTGAAGATAGTAAAATATTGTTATAAAGAAAGACGCACCCGCAACAAGGCTTCAGGAGCATCCTTTAATCTCCCAAATCAAGGTTCAGACCATGACATCAAACCATGTTCGTTTTCCAAAACACAGCAGGTAGAGACTCAATATTTTGCGTCTCCACATAAACCCCCAATCAATCTCAGATAACAGCAACCACCACATAGTGTCACACTGAGCCTGTCGAAGTGCGACACGGTCACGGGCTCTGTCATTAGCAGGGAACGAGGCAGCCTCGCGTCGGGACGTATTCATTTTCGTAAACTCCCCTCTTTGCCAAGCCTTGTGCGTAGGGCAAAAGAGGGGACGATATTTGACCAAGCGTAGCGCGTTGTCAAATGTCGGGGGTGATTGCTGTATCGGGACGTATTCGTTTTAGGATTATTGAAAATCAAGGATATGCACAATGTGTCATGGGCAGCGCCGCAACACATTCCCAACCATTCTGTAAATCCTTAAATTCTGGCCAATTCTGATTCAGACAGAAAACCATCCTGACAATCCCGATCACATCTGCCCCGCAAACAACAGGTCCAGGTCGGTATATTTGAAACCGAATTTCTTGGCTATCGGCGCACTGGTCACGCAGCCCTTATACAGGTACACGCCATTACGTACCCCCTTGCCCGATGTCATCACGATCTCTTCCACACCGCCCACATCTGCACACTGCTGCAGTATCGGCATCAATACATTGCTGATGGCCCGCGATGCGGTACGCGATACGCCCGAGGCGATATTAGGCACGCAATAATGTATCACATCATATTTCTTATACACCGGCCTTTCGTGGCTGGTTACGTGCGATGTCTCAAAACAGCCGCCGCGGTCTATGCTCACATCTATTATTACCGATCCGGCCTTCATATTGCTCACCATCTGCTCGCTCACCACAAGCGGGGTTACCCCGTTTATTGGTTTCAGGGCGCCTATGGCCACGTCTGCACTGCGCAGCTCCTCTGCCAGCTCCACAGGGTCTATTACCGATGTAAAGCAACGGCGGCCTATGTTGTTCTGCAGCTTCATCAGCCGGTGTATCGAGTTGTCGAATATTTTTACAGATGCACCTAGGCCAAAGGCCGCACGGGCAGCAAACTCGCCCACAATACCCGCACCTATTATCAGTACCCTGGCCGGCGGCACACCCGATATGCCACCCAGCAGCACACCCTTGCCGTTATCGGTATTGCCCAGGTAGCGCGCTGCGGTAAGTATCGCATAGTTGCCCGCTATCTCGCTCATAGAGCGCACTATTGGGAACCCGCCATGCTCATCCATGATCGACTCGAATGCTATGGCTATTATTTTCTTGGCTATCAGTTGCTCCAGCAGCGATGTTTTGAGCACAGGCATGTGTATCGGCGATATCACTACCTGGTTCATTTGCAGCAGCGGCGCTTCTTCTTCTGTTATCGGTGCCGACTTCAGTATGGTAGTGGCCTTATACAGGTCTGCCTTGTCATACACAATGCGCGCACCTACCTCGCTGTAGTCATTATCAAAGTAGAACGACCCTTCGCCCGCACCATGCTCCACCACTATCTCGTGCCCCTGGTTAATGAGTACCGACACACCATCCGGTGTCAGCGGCACGCGGTTTTCCTGGAATGAGTTCTCCTTGGGAATACCTATGAACAATTGCTTTTTCTTCGGTCTTCTTTCCAGTGTTTCCTCCAGTGGGGTGTATGTAAAAGATGGAGATATGTACGGCTTTTTACTCATTGAGTGGTCTGTTCAAAGACTCACAAGATACAACCTTGCTTGCGATAAACAAAGTAATTTAACATTTGCAAATGCGCGTTTAGCTGAATTTTGTGGCACTGCCCAAAGTGACTATTTTGCAGCGTGCATTACAAATCTGCGCATCGAAAATGTCGTCATAACACCCCGCGCCACAGCGCGGACATTTAGCGCCCTCTCCTTTGGAGAGGGTTGGGGTGAGGCTCAACAATGGCAACCGTTATCTGTCGGAAATTCGGTCTGTAAGACCGAAAGACAACAGCCCGGGGCGGCAGTCCCGGGTGTAAAATCAAACCCGGACAAGCTCTGTAAGAGCGAAAGATACCCACCAACGGGTATTTAAAATGCAAAGTGACTATTTTGCAGCGTTTCGTTTTATTTTTGTAGCATTGTAAGTTCAGTATATGTTAAGACAATCCAACCAGCAAAGGCTTTTGCAAAAGCTGTCTCCGCAGCAGATACAGTTGATGAAACTGTTGCAGATCCCTACTGCCAGCCTGGAAGACCGTATCCAGGAAGAGTTGGAGGAAAACCCTGCCCTCGAGAACGAAGCAAGCAGTCTTGACAATGAATACGACCTGGGCGAAAACACCGGCGATACTGACGATAATTTTGACGAAGGCCCTGAAGATGTGGAACTTAGCGATGATACCGCCGATAAGGTAGATCTCGACGACTTCCTGAAACATGAGGACGACGGCGACCGCAGCTACGACTACGACAGCGATTATTATAACGGAGATAGTGAGCGCCAGGTAACGCCTGCCAGCGTAGAAAGCAACTTCCACGATCACCTGCTCGATCAGCTGGGTATGCTGGAGCTCGACGACCGCTCGCATCGCATAGCCGAACAGATAATAGGCAGCCTCGATGAAGATGGCTACCTGCGCCGCGAGGTGACTTCACTGGTCGATGACCTTGCATTCGGACAAAACATAGACACTACCCCGGAAGAGATAAACAGCCTGATAGCCAAGATACAGCAGTTCGACCCCGCAGGCATATGCGTATGGAACCTGCAGGAATGCCTGCTGCTGCAACTGAAGCGCATGCCCGATGCCAAGCCGGTGCGCGATGCCATAGCTATTCTGGATAAATACTTCAACGAGTTCATCAAGAAGCACTACGATAAGATACAGCGCCAGATGAACCTGAATGACGAAGATTTTAAGAACGTCATCAATATCATCATCAAGCTCAACCCCAAGCCGGGCTCCGCATTTGCACTCGTCAATAAGGCAGAAAGCTATGTGATACCAGACTTTTTTGTCTATAATAATAATGGCATCCTCGAGCTATCGCTTAACTCCAAGAATGCCCCCGAGCTACGTGTTTCGGAAGGGTATAAAGAGATGATGCGTGCCTACGAGCGCGGACAGAAAAAAGACAAGCGCCAGAAGGAGGCCGTAATGTTCATCAAGCAGAAGCTCGACTCTGCCAAGTGGTTCATAGATGCAATAAAGCAGCGCCAGCATACGTTACTCCATACCATGCAGGCCATTATGGATTTTCAGAAAGAATTCTTCCTCACCGGCGACGAGTCTGCGCTGAGGCCTATGATATTGAAGGACATAGCCCAGATGACCGGGCTCGATGTATCCACCGTAAGCCGCGTGGCCAATAGCAAGTTCGTACAAACGGAATATGGTACGCATAAACTCAAATACTTCTTCTCAGAAGCCCTGCAGCTGGATAGTGGCGAGGAGGTGAGCACACGCGAGGTGAAGATGATATTAGGCGAGATAATCGGCTCCGAGAATAAACGCAAACCGTTCTCTGATGAGCACCTTACCGATATGCTGGTAGAAAAAGGCTATAACATAGCCCGCCGCACGGTAGCCAAATACAGGGAACAGTTGAATATCCCCGTGGCCAGGCTGAGAAAAGAATTGTAAATAATTTAATGAAGCGAGGACGTCATGCCAACGAAATGGCATGCTTTTTAGTCTGTATAAACCGAAAACACTTCTTATGTTACGTAATGCCACCCTGTTGTGCTGCATCTTATTTTTGATCTGCGCACCTGCTATAGCACAGGAACAGTTGCCCGTGCCTAAAGAAACCAAACACAGGCTCTTTTACCTGCAGCGCGACCCCAACAGCAATACGGTAGTGTATGATATGAACTACACCGCCGATGGCTCGCTGGACATGCAGAAGCCGGTACATGCCTACTGGATAAAATATGCAAAAGGCGGCGTAACAGAAGAATTGCTGCCGATAGAAGAAAAGCTGGCCTACGGCGTTATCGCGGAGATGACCGATGCCACCGAAAAGACCTTCAAAATAAACATAGCCGCCTACAAAAAGATAGACATCATCCTGAAGCAGGACAAAAAGGCGCCTAAGAAATACGCCGCCTACGTTACCGCCAACGGAAAGAACATACAACTCTCCAAAGTCTTCCTGAAACTCGAAAACCCCAACTCATTCAAACCCACCATCCTCTATATAGAATTCACCGGCAAAGACGAAAAAACCGGCAAGATGATCACCGAAAAGGTGATCCCCGCAAAGAACTCTTAGCGTCTTAAATAGTAATTCTTTGCGCTAAGCAACGCCGCCGTTGTGCGTCCCCGGCCAACGGCCACGGGACGTATTCGTTTTCTTTTATCCGCAGTAGCCTTTGGCGAAGGTGGAAACGCCCCTCTTTTGTCCTCGCCGAGTCTCTCGAAGCTTGGTCGCTGTGCGTAAGCGAGGACTCGGCGATAACCCCACGAGTGTTGAATACCACCCAAAAATCATGAGCAACTGTAACTGTCGCGAGTGTTCAACACCGCGCTCCCCTGATAACCCAGATAAACAACGCGCCCACTCGTCGGCTAACACAGCCAAATTGTGCAAAACAATATTTGGAAACCGCCCCTCGCAAAACGTATCTTTGTTCCGCCTGGAAACGGTTCCGGGCACAGCTCTTTGACACTATGAAAACAAGTACACACCCCGAAAAAACCGGCAGAAAAAACTGCACAAACTGCACAACCGGCAGAAATGTCAATATCATGAATTTTGATACCTGTATTGCACAACAACCAATTACAAAAGTTACCTAAAGAGAAAACTGCCGGTAACTATCAAAAAAACAGATCGGCAGAAACTGCAATTTTTTGTTCCGCGTCAGCAGGTTAGTACATAATACTAAATCGCCTGCACAACCCCGGCAGCCGCCACAAAACACCCGGTCGTTACTCCGCAACTTATTGAAGATCAACACAGGCAACACCCGGTTTTGTGATTTTTTTTTTCGCAATGGCATAAAAAAGCCCGGACATTTTGCCCGGGCCTTTCTTTCGTTATTTATCAGAAGAAGCTATAATCTCTTCTTGGCGAATTAAGCCTTATGCCCAGGTAGATGACATTGGCTGAAAGCTGCCCCGCCGGGTCGTAGCCCACGGTTGAGTAACCATTGTATACCTTATTGCTATTATCGTAGTTGCGTACGATCATGCCGGCATCTATAAAGAAATTCCTCGCTGCCTGGTAAGACAGGTTGATGTTGAGGCTGGTTACCTGGGTCTTAGGTCCGTTCACCATCTTCACGCCGTATTGCTTGGTAGCCGTAGTATACGATTTGAAGATATCGTTGCCATAGTTGGCACTGCCGGTATCTACGCCCTTCACATAACTCATGGCCTTAAGGGTGATGGTAAAATTCTTTGCAGGCTGATACCTCGCTATACCATACATTTTGATGAAGCCTGAACCCAGCGGATCAGCAAGTGGTTGGTTGTAGTTGGTGTAGTTCTGCACGGTGTCTTTTGCAGCGTAGGCATATGGGCGCACCATGTCCATCTCGGCCTGCAGATCCAGGTTGCGGATGCCAAAGGCATCAAAGTATTTACCACCCAGCTGAATGCCATATTTATTGCCATACCAACCCTTGCCACCAAATACCTCTGAAGCCTTGAACTCGTTGAGCATGAATTGGCCATAAAACTGGAAGTGCTTAGCCGCAATAGCCTTGAACGACCAGCCTATCAGCGACTTGTCCCCGCTGCCGTTAAAGTTGTTGGCTGCCAGAGTAAATGCTACAGGGTTGACATAGTTGAGCTCGAACCCGTTATTGCTTCTTGTGAATACTATCGATTCAAAGTAGCTCACTGTAAGCCAGCGTGCTGCATTGAACGATATGTAGTGCATGGTGGCGTACTTGTGGTTATACACCTGATCGCCACTAAACTTATTGTATGGCGACGTCAGCTGCAGGTAAAGGGCATCGTAGTTAAGGCGCCACACTCTTGCACGCATCCTCAGGAATGGCATGTTGGAAGAAGCATCTGTAAGGAACAGGCTGGTAACACCATCGCCTATAAAATTGCGGCCGTTACCCAACGTTACGTTCACCTTATCCTTTACCGCTGCAAAGTCTATATAAGCGCTGGCGTTGTAATAGTTGAATCTTCCTCCTGGGTTTTTAATAAGGTCTGGAGCTAGAAAGTAGTCTGCTCCCGGCACACGCATATGTTTGCCATCGTTGACCGCATAATTATACACATACCCTGGCAAAGATTCTATGTTGTCCGTAAGCATGGTATAAAAGCCCAGTTTCTTGCCAAACCATCCGCGGAACTCAAGGTCGTGGCTGTTATACAGGTGGTAACCGTCCAGGTTATTCATAGACACACTGCCCTTGCCACTGTATTTATCTATGGTAGAAACCTCGTTGATGACCGGGTTGATGATGAGCATAAAGTCTTTGGTCTTTACATAGCCAAAGTTGTAGCGGTCTTTATATATCTTTTTGAACAGCGGGTGTTTAGACTTGATGAAACCATTCTCGTCCTGCGTCCATTCCCCGTTCTCGCCTATCATCTGTTGCAGGTTAAACATATCTATCTTGCTGTAACGGCCTGTATTGGCAGTATCTGCTTGAATCTTTTCCAGGAATTTTACTGCATGCATGCGCGATTCCATCTTGTCGCCAAGGCTCAGGCTGTCGCACAATTTTCCTGAGCGGGTCTCCAGCCTGTCGAGCAGCAGGTAATTGTCGGAACCCATTGGGATATAAGTAGTTTGTGCCGTGGCCCTGAACATGGTAAATGCAAGGACACTGAAGAGTAAGGCTTTTTTATGCATAAAGGTGCTTTACAGATATGTAAATGGTAGATTTGCACAACAAATTTAGGTGATATTAACTAACGGAGTTAATCAAAAAAGACCCATGAGCAGTATATTAATAAAGAATGTAGCCGTTGTAAATGAAGGCACAACACAGGTGCAGGATGTATTGATCAGGAATGGCCGTATCGAAAAGATGGCCGCCGGTATAGCTGCAGGCAACGTATCCAGGGAGATCAACGGCGAAGGGCTGCACCTGTTGCCGGGCGTTATAGACGACCAGGTGCACTTCCGTGAGCCCGGGCTTACACATAAGGCAACCATTGGCACCGAAGCCGCTGCAGCTGTGGCTGGTGGCGTTACTTCGTTCATGGAGATGCCTAATACCAATCCGCCGGCTACCACACAACAACTGCTGGAAGATAAATATGCCATAGCCGCTGCCACATCGGTAGCCAACTATTCGTTCTTCATGGGTGTATCCAACAGCAATGCCGACGAGGTATTGCGCACCAACGAAAAGAAGAAGGATGTTTGCGGCGTTAAGATATTCATGGGCTCCAGCACCGGCGATATGCTGGTAGACAACTATGTTACGCTCAATAAGATATTCTCCGAGTCGGAATTACTGATAGCTACCCATTGCGAGGACGAGCGTGTAGTGGCCGCTAATAAAGAAAAATACCCCGATGCCAATGATGCATCGTTCCACCCGCTGATACGCGATGTGGAGGCCTGCTTCCAGAGCTCTTTTTCTGCTATACAGCTGGCCAAGATGCACAACACCCGCCTGCATATATTGCACATTAGCACCGCTCGCGAATTACAGCTGTTCACCAACATGCTGCCGCTGGAAGAGAAGCGCATCACATCCGAAGTGTGTGTACACCACCTGCACTTCACCGCTGATGATTATGCACAATACGGCAACCTGATAAAATGCAACCCGGCTATAAAAGCACCGGAAAATAAAGCAGCACTGTGGGAAGCCCTGCTCGATGACCGCCTGGATATTATAGCCACAGATCACGCCCCGCACACCTGGGAGGAAAAGCAGCAGCCGTACCAAAAGGCACCCGCCGGTGTGCCCCTTGTACAACACTCTCTGCCGCTGATGCTGCAATACGTAAAGGAAGGCCGCATATCTATAGAGAAGGTGGTAGAGAAGATGTGCCACGCACCTGCCAAATGTTTCCAGGTAGCAGAAAGAGGATACATACGCGAAGGGTATCATGCCGACCTTGTGCTGGTGAATATGAACGAACCATACCAGGTAACAAAAAGCAATATCCTTTATAAGTGCGGCTGGTCGCCGTTCGAAGGGCACACGTTCCCGGCAACCGTGGAGGCAACAATAATAAATGGTAATGTGGTTTATGAAAATGGCAGGATTTTGGATCTGTATAGGGGCCAAAGACTCGTATTCGACCGATAATGCAGAACGACAAAACAACATTAAAAGACCTTTCTATATATACCGCTGATGCAAGCGGGGGTATTTTTTCGCTTATAGACCGCACTACATCTCAGGTGGGCCGCGATCACCTCAAGAGGCATATTGCCCAGCCACC
>CANGNA010000102.1 GCA_947455215.1 Chitinophagaceae bacterium | reverse complement strand
GCATCTATCTTATCCATCAGTTTTTTAGCAGCTTCTTCTATTTCGTTGGTCAGTGCTTCCACGTAGTACGAACCTGCCAGTGGGTCTACAGTATCAGTAGCGCCACTTTCATAGGCAATGATCTGCTGTGTGCGCAGTGCGATAGATGCCGCTTCTTCTGTTGGCAGAGATAACGCTTCATCATAACCATTGGTATGCAGCGATTGCGTACCGCCCAATACTGCAGAAAGGCCCTGTAGTGCAACACGTACTATGTTGTTCTTAGGCTGTTGTGCGGTAAGTGTGCTGCCACCTGTTTGTGTGTGGAAGCGCAGCATCTGTGCACGAGGGTCGGTAGCACCAAGCTCTGTGGTGATGTGAGCCCACATACGCCTTGCTGCCCTGAACTTAGCTACTTCTTCAAAAATGTTGTTGTGCGCATTGAAGAAGAATGAAAGACGCTGGGCGAACACGTTTATATCTAAGCCCTTGTCGATAGCGGCCTGCAGATATGCCTTACCGTTGGCCAGGGTAAAGGCCAGTTCCTGTACCGCATTAGAGCCGGCTTCGCGTATATGGTAACCGGATATTGAGATGGTATTCCACTTAGGTACCTCCTTGCTGCAATACTCAAATATGTCGGTGATGATACGCATAGATGGCGTCGGCGGATAGATGTACGTGCCGCGTGCTGCGTATTCCTTCAGTATATCGTTCTGTATGGTGCCCGATATTTTCTTAACATCAGCCCCCTGCTTTTTGGCCAGGGCTATGTACAAAGCCAGCAGGATAAAGCCCGTTGCATTAATGGTCATAGAGGTAGATATATCTGCCAGGTTAATGCCCTGGAACAATATCTCCATATCCTGGAGCGAATCGATAGCTACACCTACTTTGCCTACTTCTCCCTCTGCCATCGGGTGGTCAGAATCGTAGCCTATTTGTGTTGGCAGATCGAATGCTACAGACAAACCCATTACACCCTGGCTAAGCAGGAAGTGATAGCGCTTGTTCGATTCCTCGGCAGTACTGAAGCCGGCATATTGGCGCATTGTCCATAGCCTGTCGCGATACATGGCTGCATGCACCCCCCTGGTGAAAGGGAACTTGCCCGGCAGTTCATCCATTTTTATAGGTTCGCAATACAGCTGCTTTATCTCTATGCCGCTATCTATTTTTACAACTTTATCTTCCATCTGATGTTTTTCGTTTACGAAGCAGGTCAATAGCCGGATAACAGCTTTCTACTTACGACTTATCACTTTATACTTATTAATAAGACCCGAATGCCATTACTTTCTTTACCTCTTCGTTGATTACGGTCAGTGCCACTTCTGTCGGCGTCTGTGAGTCGGCTTGCAGCACATAGTCCATTATCAGCTTATACAGTTCTTTGGCAGGCGCATCAGGGGCAAGTTTGCCGGCTATCTGGTTGGCCATGCTGATCTCTTGTTCCTTCACATTTTTTACGGTTTCCCATACATTCTTCGATACGTATATCTGCTGGCTCAGGTTGTGCTCAAACTCGCCCAAAATGTTGTAGGTAAGTGCTGTTCTCAGTTCCATTACGGTCATTGCCGGATCGTAGACCCTTGGCAGTAACTGGCGTGGACCTATACGCTCCACAAAAAGCACCATGCGCTCATAAGCCTGCAGGCGTAGCCTCAGGGTGATGTCCTGCGCATCCTGGAACAAAGACAACTGCTTACGCTGTGTCTGTGACACCAGGAATTTGTTGACGATGAGCGATGTGGCAATAAGCACTATAAATGCAGGTATCGTGTACTTAAGTATATCCAGCAATGCGGCTGATGTATTATCCATAGGTCACAAAAATAAACTGTTTCGTTGGTATACAATGGTTTTACTGCGATTATTGACCCGCAAAAAAGCAATAAGAGCTATTAAATAGTGCTTTTCTTATATGTGGATACATTTCCACAATTGTGCGAGGGCTAAATAAATGATAAATAGCGGGTTATAACACATGGCTGTTGATAATCACGGCAATACGATGCATTATAAAATGGTTTGGGATGGCGGGCTGATTTTTGATACGTTCTGTGTAACAAAACTGGTCTTATGAACAACGACAATCAATTGAACGATAAACATGAAGTTCCGTTTATGAACACGCTGACAGGCGTTTCTAACAAATGGACACAGAACGGTTATACTGATACACTAACTGTATCGAAGGAAGGGCTATACTCGGCTAAGGAAGACAAGCACTATGCTCCGGCCGATGTGAGGATCATAGAATTCTACCGCTTTGAAGGACAGTCTGACCCGGCGGATAATGCTATCCTATATGTAGTAGAAACAGGAGATGGTGTAAAAGGTATGGTAGTAGATGCTTATGGTGCCTATGCAGATGATTCTGTTACCAAGTTCTTCCGCCATGTAGAGGAAATGAATAAGAGCGTAGAGAAAAGAGACAAATCAGAAGACGTTCCGCAGGAAAATGATCTTGCCGCGTAAATATTTGTTCATAATGCAGAAGCAAGATGGAACCGAAACGTTGTTTAGCGTTGAAGTTCCATCTTCGTTTTAATGCTATCCAAGAAGTTTATGGTCGCTGATAAACCTGATGAGCATATCGGCCATAGCTTGTTGTTCTTTTCGTTTGGGATGCCCAGGTGATCTTTTGTAGGGGAAGAAGAAGGTGAGTGCTTTTTCGTCGTGCATTTCATTAACTGCGTGCTGGATATAGCCCGGCCATGGCGATCCTTCCTTTGTAGCGTCCATACTGCCCAGCGTGCATATGATGGTTGCCTGCGGGTGTTTTATCCTAAGCGTTTGTATAAAGCGTTTATAAGCATCCGTTATCTGTTGATCGCTGGGAGGTGTTGTACCGAAACGCGCTTTGAACTGGGCATGCTCCGGGTGTTTTACCAACCACGAGTCGTTCTGGAAAAGATCTATCACTACTACGTCTGTATTATCACCGGTATAGTCATATTTGTGCACACTGTCCAGCGGGTCTATGCGGTCATACAGCTCCGGCATAATGACAGGAAACCAACTTACTAATACGCCAATACCGCTTTTAGAAATATTGGTGTACGCTGCATTGAACCTCCGCGCTGTAATTGCCGCATACGTGTAATAGTTGTTGAAAAAATCCGGTGAACCTGAGTCGCCTACAGTATCATCAACACTGTACCCGGCAGTAATAGAATTGCCGTAGAACTGTATCCTGTTTTTTAGGGGAGCGCTGGCCACAACTTTGCCATCGGTATAAAAACCATAAAGCCAGGTTTGACCGGCACTCTCTTCTGTAAGCTTGAAGAGCTGAACGGTATGTAATGCTTTTTTCAACCCAGATGCCAGGGTATACATTTGCTTAGTAGTATCTGGACGCAGCTTCTGTTGTATCTCGCCATCCACTATTATGTAAAAGCAATTAGTGCCTTTCTGGTCTTTCAACTGAACACTTACGGTGCTGCCGGTAAATGAAAAGCTAACCGACGTTCCCGGCCAATAGATGAGGGTGGCGCTATCAGTTTGCCGGGTGCGGCCCATATAGTTCAGCAGCGGATTTCTATTAGTTATTGTAATGCCCGGTTGAGCACAGGCATTGCATATACAGGTGACTATAAATAGCAGCAATAAGCGTCCTTTGTTGCGCATGATGGTGTTTCGCTTTACGCACCAAACCTACGTAAAAGTGTGCATAGCTATTGTGCGCCTCTAACTTTTTGGTTTTTAGCATTTTATTGAACGTGGCATTGCTTTTGTTTTAGTAAATTAGTACTAACAAATTGGTGCATATGATACTCAGTGAAACGTGGTTTGTAGAAGGGTACATCGATTTTGAATTGCAGAAATATCGCCTGCTGGCTTACCTGAAGGAAGTAAAGGCAGGGTTCGACCAGGCTCGTTTGTACCCTTACTTGTCTGACGTTGTTAATCACTACAACAACCTGCTGTCGTTCCAAAAGAACAAACATTTCTTACAGGATAATTTTCCCCGAACGTTAAGCGGCATAGACCTGCGGCGTATGGAGTTGGTGTATGACAGGATGATCAACGATTCGGAGATCATGCAGGAGCTGGAGCGCATAGCCGAATTTGCATTGGATGAAATGAAAGGTACTATAAGCGAGGGCGCAGGTATATACGAACATGTGGAGCATAGCATGCTGGTAGAGCCTGTAGGTATTGTGCCACTCTACAAGAACGAAGGGTATGTATTCATCCGCTACGGGGCGCATAAAGAGGTAAGGATATACAATTACACCATTACATTGTTCGAGCATAAAGATGCCCGCTACAAAGGCATCAGGATGGAGTATATGGAGAGCCATGAAAAGACGCTGGCCAACACGTATGAACAGATAAAGATAGACCTGGTAAGGAGGGTGCGCACACTGCCCAACCCAGCAGTGTATAAAGTAGAATGCGCAGAGACCTTTCCTTTTAATGAGACACTACTGCCGGTAACAAAGCGCGTACTGGTGCAGCGCATTGCAGATGCCTGAGCATGCGTAGTATTGCATTAAATAAACAGAGCGGCCAACATGGTCGCTCTGTTATGATAGGATCTATGAATGAACTATTTCTTAGCTACAGCATCGCCGGTGCTTAGTTTCATTTCGTTGTCATCCGGTTTCTTATCTATAAGTAAGAAGCGGGGATCTATCACCACTTTGTATGGTTTTACCTGTGTCGGTATAGACAGTTTCACCTCACCATTTTTCAGTTTATACCTGTTGAGTTGCAGGATGGTGTTCTTGTCTTTGTAGATGGCCACTTCAATATAATCATCGCACGCAATCGCTGTTTCTCTGCCTTCGCCGGAAGAGCTGAGTTTCTTTATCTCTGCGGTAATGTTGGTTACATAGCCATTGACTTCTTTCACGGTTTTGGCTTCTTTTACCTGGTTGTCATACAGTATTATCTTTTGGAAGCCGTCTGTGATCAGGTACTGCAACGAATCTGGGGTAGAAGCACGCAGGCAGGCAATAAAGTCGAGCGTAGTGGGGTAGGGTGCACCTTTAAATGCATACTTATTGATGAAGTTGCGCAAAGCATGATTAACGCTGTCCTCGCCCACATATTTTCTGAGCGATGTCATAATAATGCCGCCTTTCTGATACAGGATATAACCCTGGCCAACATCCACATATGCCAGTGCCCGTTCCTTCTCCGATTCGTTAGATCGTGCTGTCAGGTATTTATCCATTTCAATATGCAGGAACTTACGTATGCGCTCATCGCCATATTGTTTCTCCATAACAGTAATGGCTGCATACTGTGCCAGCGATTCCGACAGCATATTCGATCCTTCCACATCGGCACCTATCACCTGGTGGGCAAACCACTGGTGGGCCACTTCGTGGGCTGTTACGTAAAAGGTGTAGTCTATATCCTCTTTACTGCTGTCGTCAATGTCTGCGATGAAGCCAATGCCTTCGGAAAACGGTATAGTATTAGGGAACGACTGCGCAAATGTGGCATAGCGTGGAAACTCCAATATACGTACTTGTTTGTGCTGATATGGCGAGAAGCTGGCATTGTAGTAAGCAATAGATTTTTTTATGCCGTTGATCATCCTGTCCAGATTATACTCGTGTCCTTGATGGTAGTATATCTCTATGTTGATGCCATTATAGCTATCACGCTTCACCTGGTACCTGGCCGACAGGAACGAATAGAAGTTCATGATCTTTCCATCCATCTTATAATGAAAATACCTGCGGCCATTGCTGGTCCAATCTTTTTGCAGGTACCCCGGAGCTATTGCCGTCTGGTCGGGGCTTGTGCTTACTGTTGCATCAAACGTCACAAAATCTGCATCCTGCACAAACAGGTTGTTGCCATATGATGCTGTGTCTGTTATCGGCTTGGAGGTTATCCTGTAGGCGAGCCCATGTTTTTTTCTGTCAGCATTGTCGGATAATTCACCCTGTGGGTTGTAGCCTATGCCGGGCATAAAGTCTGTATTGTTTACGAACGTGCCATTATACAGCGGGGTAGAAATACCGTTGAAGTCGTGTGTAAAGCCATGTGTCAGCTTATCCATATCAAAAGCCAGCATTATGGTATCGCCGGGTGCCAATGGTTGGGCCAGTTTATAGATGTGGTAGCCATAAACAGAATCGAACATGGTCTCTGTATAGCTCTTGCTTAATATCAGCTTCCTTGGTTTTACACCATCCGGAATAAGTATGTGTATAGCATCTACAGGCTTATTGGTCTTATTCTGCAAAACGTAACTGCCCGATGCATGGAGGTTACGGTCTGATGGATAAATGTCTACGTTCACCACCACATCTGTGATCTTAGGTTGTGGCAGATGCTCGTATTGCTTATACTTCTTCTCGTAGTTTACCTGTAGCTCCTGGCCTTCATACTCCGTCAGGAATTTATTCTCTATGTTGGTGTTGTAATAGATAAAGCTGCCACAGCTGATGAAAATGATAGCGCCAACAGCTATAAGTGCAAAAGATCTTTTGCGTGCGCTTAACGGCGCCTGCCTGAAACGCCAGCCCAGTTTTGTTTCTGTACCGCGTGCCCACAGCAGGCTGCTTAGTGCGGCTAGGATCAACCCGAATGCAGCCCAGTATATCTTAAATACTATGAAGGGGAAGGTGGAGTGCCCGAAGCCGTTCATATCTGAATATGCTACACCGGGAGAAGAGTTGAACACAGCCAGGTGGTGCTTCAGTACAAGGTTTGCTACAAGGCTGTTCCACAGGTAGAACAACACCACTATTACAAAGCCCATATACTTGTTGCGGACAAGTGTTTGTATGAAAACAGACAATATAGCCAGCATCCAGAAGTTGATGAGCCTGAAGCCGAACAGGTATTCGATATACAGTCCGGGCTCGAAATGGAGGTAGCCACGGAATAGCTGCACGATCATGCCGCATACCATGATCATGGCTATAAGTATACACTGCATGAACAGCAGCCCGGCAAGCTTACTGATATAAAATACCCAGTTCGGCACGGGCAATGCATCAAGTATATTGTCCATCCTGTTCTCCCTGTTGCGCCATACAATTTCTCCGCTGAAGAATATGGTGAGTATCACGATGAACAGGCTGAAGCTGCCGCCAAAGAACTCGATGACCGTATAGGTAACGGGGAATGTAGCTGTATCATATATGGCCTTACCTATCTGGAAAGAAACGATGAACAGGAACAGCATGCCGAAGCATAAGATGATGCGGAAGTATACGTTGCGCAATATGGTGCGGCACTCATTCACTGCCAGCCCCCAGAGGTTGCGCAGGTTGGTAGATGCGCTGAATGATCTGCTCACGGCAGGCAGCTTGTCCTGGTCGAATGATACCTTTACAAATGTGCCGGATGTTATCTTTTCCTGCACTTTATTTTTACGGAAGCTTATCCTGCGGGGGGCAGAAGAAAACGAGAAGGTAAGGTAGCCGCTTACAAATACAGCTAATGCTACGCCCAGCCATACCAGCCTGTTCCATAACAACGGACCGGTTAAGGTATACATCAGGTGGTTCTTGTCGTATGTGCTCCAGTACTTACTCATCAGGCTTTTGGCCTGTTCGCCCATAGGGTCGAGTATGGCTGCTAAGGTTTCGTATTGCAAAGAGCTAACAAAGGCTGTGGCAAAGCCCACTGCTACCCAATAGATAATGAGCGATAACCAGATAACAAAAATGTCGCGGGCAATAAGGCTTACTGCAAAGAATATAGCACCTTGCAACAGCAGGTTAGGCAGCACACTCTGCCAGTATGCGGCAATGTATGGCATCATCTCAAAGGCACCTATCCTGTCGGCACTTACCCATGGGCTGGAATAGCCAAGCATCATACCTACGGCTGGCCCGGTCATCACCAGGGCGCAGATAAACACTGCCCCCGAGAAACGCCCGAATAGGTAAGAGAACTTACTTACAGGTGTGGTAAAGATCATGTTGTGGGTGTTGTAGCGGAAGTCTTTCAACACAGCATTGCCTATAATGGCTACCACTATGATGGCACCTACCCAGCCATCTATCTGGGCGAAAAGATTGTCGACCAGAACCGGGGCATTGGCCATTATCTTTTCGCCACCCATCTGTGCCTTTACACTTTTAAATGCGCCACCTATAATGAGTGCAAACAAAAAGGTAACTCCGGTCAACAGCAGGAAGTACATGTAGGTAGATACGGTCTTCAGTAGCCGTTTTACCTCGAAGAAAAATATTGAGAAGAACATGGAGCTACGGTTTAGGCAATGTTAGAGAAATAGATGTCTTCCAAAGTAGGTTTTACTGCTTCAAATCCATTTGCCGGATCGGCATCGCTGTTCACATAAACCATCACCTGTCCAGATGAGAGCTTGGAAAGGATCACCTTGTATTGCTCCTGGTAGGTAGCTACCTCTTCTTTACGTATGCGTTTAGCCCATACCCTTCCGCGTAGCGTATCCAGCAGTGCATCGGGGTGACCTTTCAGCTTCACCTCTCCGCCTGCTATTATGGCCATATCGTTACACAGCTCGCTTACGTCGTCTACAATGTGGGTAGATAGTATGATGACGATATTTTCACCTATTTCGCTCAGCAGGTTGTTAAAGCGCAGGCGCTCAGCAGGGTCAAGGCCGGCAGTAGGTTCGTCTACTATTATCAGTTTGGGGTTGCCTATCAACGCCTGGGCTATGCCGAAGCGCTGCTTCATGCCGCCGGAATAGCCGGCCAGGTATTTGTTCCTGTGCTGGTACAGGTTCACCTGTTCCAACAGCGCCTTTACCAGTTCTTTTCTCTCCCGTCCATCAGCCACACCTTTCAGTCGGGCTATATAGTGCAGCATTTCCTCTGCTGATACGTTCGGGTACACCCCAAATTCCTGTGGCAGGTAGCCCAGCACTTTGCGCAATTCGGCCTTATCCTTCATCACATCTATATCGCCAAACATAATGCTGCCGGAGTCGGCATCCTGCAGGGTGGCTATGGTACGCATCAGCGATGATTTGCCGGCCCCGTTAGGTCCCAGCAGGCCGAACATGCCATTGTCAATGGTTAGCGATACATTTTTAAGTGCATGTACCCCGTTAGGGTATGTTTTGGAAAGATTGGAGATCTGTAACATGTTGTGGCGAATTGTTTTTCAGACGGATAAATCAATTATTGTACTTAATCGTAAAAGTACCAGCTTTTGTTACAGATTTTAAAGGAAAATATCTGAATACCCCCGGAATTCCCCCTTTTAGACCGGTTAATGACTATATTTACTTTCATTGTAAACGACTCCCAAAACAAATCAACAATGCTCAACACGATCAGAATCGCGATGTTCAGCTTTATGCTGTTATTCGCTTACACAGGCTTTGCACAAGACCAGGCTGCCAAAGATGAGGCAATTATTAAGGCCTACTTAGCCAAGAACAAGATAAAGGCTACCCGTACACCATCGGGCCTGTATTACAAAATAGACAAAAAGGGTAGTGGCGAAAATGCTAAAAAGGGACAAACAGTATCCGTAAACTATTTGGGTACTTTCCTCGATGGTCAGAAGTTTGATGGCAATATGGATGAAAAATATAACACACAGCGCGGGCCTATCACCTTCCCTGTAGGTGTAGGTCAGGTGATCAAAGGCTGGGATGAAGGTCTTCAACTGCTCAATCCTGGTACTCGTGCCACTCTTTATATTCCATCAGGTATCGGCTATGGCCCCGGTGGTCGTGGTCCCATACCGCCTAACTCCATAATGGTATTCAAAGTGGAATTGGTGAGTGCTAAGTAAGAAAAACGAAATTTAAGTCAAGCCGGGCGCCAGAGATGGTGCCCGCTTATTTATGGAACTTGGGATAGCAATTCTTGCAATTCTCTATCAGTAAGATTTTCTTTTTCTGACTTGTCATAGATGGATAACAGATAAACTGCATTTTCACGAATCACCAAACTTGTTATCACACGCCCACCTCCTGATTTTCCTTTTCCTTTTGATGCAATGCTCAGTCTTATTTTATAGCAGTTATTGCCAAGTGCAATGCCTGAGTCCGGATATGTCTTTAGCGTTGTTATAAGCGTAAGTAATTCGCTTTTTAGCGAAGGGTATTTCTTAGCAAGCCGTTTTGCCTGCCTTTCAGAAACATCAATCGACTTTACGTTAAAGCTCATTCAAAAAATCTTCCGCGTTACGTGCTTTCTTTTTGCCAGCCTTTATCAGCTTCATTTCTTCTACAGCTTCATTGATCTCTTCTAAAAGAAGAGCTTTCTCTTTGCTGAGTTCTTTTGTCTTAATAAAAGAAAAGCTGTTCAACAACTCCATCACGAATGCGGCCTTGTTGTCTTTTATGTCTAATAAAACTCTCATCGTTGTGTTATTCTTTACAAAACTAACTGAATTTATATTTGTAGAGAATTACTTTCTGGTTATAAACAATTCTTTTGCGTTTTCGGTAAAAATAAAGCAGGCCAATCATTCGATTGGCCTGCTTTATTAAATGTCATATAATAACTACTCCGCTCCTTCGGCAGTGTGCCTGCGGGCATAGCCTTTCATGATACCGCGACCGGTTTCGCGAACAAAGGTGATGATCTCATCACGCTCATCGCTTACAGGTATCTCGGTCTCTATGATGCTTAGCGCTTTAGATACATTGTAGCCGCGTACAAATAGTATACGGTATATATCCAGCACATGGTTGATCTTTTCTATAGAGTAGCCACGGCGTTTCATTCCCACAGAGTTAACGCCTACGTAAGATAGTGGCTCGCGTGCAGCCTTTACATAGGGAGGTATGTCTTTACGCACCAGCGAGCCGCCGGTAACAAAGGAATGAGAACCGATACGCACGAACTGCTGTACTGCTGTAAGGCCTGCAAGCACCACGTAATCGCCTACAACAATATGGCCCGCAAGGGTAGTGTTGTTAGAGAAGATGCAATGGTTACCTACTTCACAGTCGTGCGCAATATGCGTGTATGCCATGATGAGGCAGTTGGAACCTATCTTGGTAGCGTTCCTGTCGCTGGTGCCACGGTTGATGGTCACACATTCGCGTATGGTAGTGTTATCGCCAATTATAGTGATCGTGTCTTCCCCCTTGTATTTCAGGTCTTGCGGTATGGCCGATATCACAGAACTCGGGAATATCCTTACGTTCTTGCCTATCCTGGCGCCTTCCATTATGGT
>CANGNA010000101.1 GCA_947455215.1 Chitinophagaceae bacterium | reverse complement strand
TTGAGTGTAGGTTGCGTGGTGCTACCATAATAAGACAGGTTGAGCGATGTTTGTTTGCTGAACGAGTATTTGAACGACGCACTGGGGAACAGGTTGTTGAAACTGCGCTTGAAAGTGGTATCGTGGAAGAGGTCTTTTTGCAGGTACTCCGTATACGATATATCACTACCGAGCGATAAGGTGGTCTTCTTACCGTTATATTTAAAGTTGAGCCCTCCCCGGTTAGTAGTTATGTTAAAGGTGTAGTTGCTGCTGTAGATCGGGTCATAGTCCAGTTCTCCTTTGTTGATCGAGATATTTTTAGCAGAGCTGTTGTTGATGGTTGTAGCGTAGGATACTTCCAGGAACAGGTTTTTTGACAGGGGTTCGGTATATACAGCCTTGCCGGAGAATGACAAGCTATTACTCCGGTTTTGCTTTAGCTGGTCTGTAGTATCAATATGGCTCAGGATAGTGTCAATACCATGGTTGATGAAGAACATACGGCTGGTGTAAAGCCGGCCATCACTGTTGTTCTCCTTCTCGTTTTCTTTAAGGTCCAGAGATAACGACCGGCCTTTCTTAGCAAATTTCTTACGCAGCAGCAGGTCTGCATTCAGGAACTGGCCGGTGGCATGGCTTGTTATATCGCGGAATGTGACTGTGCCTGTATCGTTGGGTAGCGTAGTTGCATCCGAATGGACGGTGATCCCATCGTCGTGGTACAAAGAAGATGTCTGCACATCTTTATTGCCACCGTTCACAGTGAGCTTTACAGTGGTCGAGCTATCTATTTTCCATTCGAACATACCATCGGCCGCATGCCTGTCGCCGGTACTGAATTGCTGCTTGGCGCTATGTTGCAACAGTGTTGGCATTTCGGTGATCGTAGCTCCGTTGAGTTCAACATTCTGCCTGGCAAAACGGTAATTACCTGTTACGTGCTCCTTGCCCTGGTTCCACTTGTCGGCATAGTGGGCACCGCCCGTCCATACCTTGGGCAGCCCCTCGCCATCATACTTGCCATCCCAGCCGGAGAAGTCATCGTTGCCGCCTTCATAGTAGGTCATTATACCGCCATCTTCTGTTATCTCGGTAGTACCATTGCCGCTGGAGTACTTTTCGGCGTCCTGCCAACCAAGCCCTACTTTATCGGTATTAGAGGCTATGCCAAAAACGGAGAGCTGCCTTTTGCCTTTGAAGCCATTCACCATGGCCTGGTTCTGGAAGTAGCCATCGGTGCCGCCACCGGCATCTACCTTGCCAAAGAAACCTTTCTTATAGTCGTCTTTCAGTTCCAGGTTGATGGTCTTTATACGCTGGCCATCGTCTATGCCTGTAAATTCAGCCTGGTCGCTCTTTTTATCAAACACCTGTACCTTATCTACGGCCTTGGCTACAAGGCCCTTGGTCACCACCTTAGGGTCATCAGAGAAGAACTCTTCACCATCTACCAGTATCTTGGCCACGGTCTCGCCCTGTGCTGTAATCTGCCCGTTCTTATCTACCTGTATACCTGGTAATTTCTTCAACAGGTCTTCTACATTGGCATTGTCTTTTGTGCGGAAGCTGTCTGCTATGTATTCGGTAGTATCGCCCTTTATCTTGATGGCTGCATACTGGCGGGTGATAACAAACTCCTTCAGCAGGTGTTCTTTAGATAGCATAGGTATGATGCCGAGGTCTGTGGTCTTGTTGATGGTGAATACATCGACATAGTCGGCAAACCCACGGTAGGTTGCCTTGATGATGTACTTACCCTCTTTGGGTGCCACCAGCTCTATATGTCCGTCCCGGCCGGAGCGGGTGAACGTTTCTATGGTAGAATCTGAAGCTCTGATGAGGATGACCGATGCCATGTGTAATGGCGAGTTGTTAAAAGTGTCGACAACATAAGCGCGTATGGTGAATTGGGCGCGTGTTGTGCCTGCAAAAGACAAGGCAAGCAACATAATGCAGATCAGTCTCTTCATGAACAAGTGTGTGGTTGATGCGTAGAATACAGATCAAAAGAATGAAAAAAATATAATACGGGCATCCCCCTTTTGGGGGATAAAATGTACTTTAACTAATATTTATGCATTGCCCGTTAAACCTAAAGAGTTACTACTGTTGGGTGCGGCGCATGGGGAATTGCTCGGTATGTTGTTGGCCTTTTACCGGACCTGAGATCTCTGCCACCAGCGAGTCGGATGAATAGCGCGTGTATTTTATTTTAGTAGGAAAGTCGTGCTTAGGGTTTTCGAACACCATCTCCCTGTCTGTAAGTTTCGTCATTTTGAAAGGCACGGGCTGGCTTCCGTTCTGGTCTTTGACAGTGGGTATATAGTAAAGCTCTTCACCCTTCTGCACCAGTTGCAACTGTTCTTCTGAAAGATTAACGCCGCCCTTTATAAATACGCCGCCGCCTGCAAAGGTAGAGTCATCTTGTTGATACCAGTTCTCTACGCTCACACCCTGTCCTATCACACCCTTCCATGATCCCAGTATCCACGTGGCTTTTCTAAGTAGCATGAACCTACCCGCATTGCGCGCAGCAGCATCTTTTTTTGCAGCTATGTGTGCTTTCACTGCATCTTCTATCCTGGTGTCGTTGTTATTGCCGCAGGAGGCGATACTGAGCGCTAGTGTAATAAGTATCAGCCAATACGTTGTTGTTCGCATAGTTATATAGTTAGTAGTTGCAAGTGTTGTTTTATTACAGTATAACAGGCACAGTTAAAATAAACTACCGTTAGAAGCATCTTTTTTACGCCCCAGGTGCTTATATGCTTTCTCTGTGGCTTCGCGGCCGCGGGGGGTGCGCATGATGTAACCCTCCTGTATCAGGAAGGGTTCATACACTTCTTCTATAGTGCCGGCCTCTTCGCTTACTGCCGTGGCAATATTGTTGATACCGGCCGGCCCGCCTTTGAACTTATCAATAAGCGTGGTGAGTATCTTGTTGTCCATGTCGTCCAGGCCGCTCTCATCTACATTCAGCGCGCGGAGGCCGTGCTCCACAATGCCGCGGTCAATGACGCCATTGCCCAGCACCTGTGCAAAGTCGCGCATGCGGCGCAGCAAGCCATTGGCTATACGCGGAGTGCCGCGGCTGCGGCGGGCCACCTCCATAGCCGCATCAGATGTGATGCGCACATTCAGCACGCCGGCAGCGCGGATGAGGATCATTTGCAACACATCGGCAGTGTAATAGTCCAGTCTCGACTTGATACCAAAGCGCGACAGCAGCGGTGCCGTAAGCAGGCCGCTGCGAGTAGTGGCGCCCACAAGTGTAAAAGGATTAAGTGATAGTTGTATGGAGCGCGCAGCAGGGCCGGAGTCGATCATGATATCGATCTTAAAATCTTCCATGGCAGCGTAGAGGTATTCTTCAACCACTGTGCTCAGGCGGTGTATCTCATCTATGAACAGCACATCGCGCGGTTGCAGCGATGTGAGCAAGCCGGCGAGGTCGGCAGGCTTTTCAATGACGGGGCCGCTGGTCTCTTTAATAGCTACGCCCAGTTCGTTAGCCACAATGCGCGACAGCGTGGTCTTACCCAGGCCGGGAGGGCCGTGAAAGAGGACGTGGTCTAATGCTTCGCCACGCAGATTGGCTGCTTTAATGAATATGCGCAGGTTCTCTATCAGCTTAGGCTGGCCGGAGAACTCTTCGATATTCTGCGGCCGTATGGTATTCTCAAATTCACGCTCCTGGCTAGAGAGTTTATCGGACGGCCGCACACTGGAATTGGACATAGCCAAAAATACTAAATAATGACAGAATCAACTGACAGTAGGTTTTAACAACAGAGCTGATCAGTCATGGATAACAAGATCTTGTTACTTCTTCTGTAAATATTTAATAAAGAACTTATCCATTTTTTGTGCTTCGATGGATTTTGGTCCGTTTCCAAAGTAAGTGGTGTCCAGCGTTTGCAAGTCGTTCTGCAATAAGAAATTCTGAGAGCTGGTGTATTGGGGGAACATTGCCTTTCTTGGACCCCATATCGTAGAACGATCGTATAACACTTTATTGGTAGCCTCCCTGTTTGTCCAATAGCCAACCGTGAAGATAACTGACCTTGCCACATCTCCTACTGCGGCAAGACTACAGATGCAGCAGTAAGCAATAACAGCTATTCTCATCCGTTTCTTTTCTTCGAAAATATAACGGGCTACCAGTATCGCGAGCATGAACTGGGCCGCAAGCGCCACCCTTGTAGAAAAAGTATTGACCTGGATGCTGCCTAATCTAGTGAAAGGAAGTATGAGGCAAATGGCGATGGTAATGTAAAAGAATGGTTCCTTTTTATACTTGCTATATATGAGCAAGGAGATAAGGCCAAATACGGCAAAGATGAACATCAGATACATCTTCCAATAGCGGTGGGTAAGGCGGAGTGGTTCGGCGGCTGGGCTGGCAGAGAGAAAGAAAAAGCCGATCAAAACAACGGTAAGACCGCCGGCTACGTTTTGAAATGTAAAATATGATCTTAACACCTGTGCGACAGAATTCAGGTGTTCGGCCTTTATCTGCCTGGAGAGTATAACTATCACATATGGGAATAGACCGATGAACATGAAAGGTCCATGGAAATAACATAAAGCATACAGGAAGAGGATGTTTCGGGTGGCCGGTTTGTTGAGCAGCATGGCTGCGATCAGCCAGGGAGTAACCGTTTGATTATAGATCCAATACAAGCCATCTATTATGTTGTCGGCAAGACGCATGTCGTTGGCCCACGTTACATAGTCGGAAGAGATAGCTTTGAAGACAGGCATCTTTAAAAAGCTAAAATGGAGGTAGAGGCCATCGAAAGTAAGAAAGATCAGCAACAGCCATACCGATGCTTTTTTGAGATGCCTGCTCACAAAATAGAAGGTCAGCGTCATTCCCAAAAGCGTCCATAAAAAGAGGCAAAAATAGCCGGCTTTGATCCCGAATATTTTGCCCGCAAAGGCAGCCGGCAGCCAGTAGATAAAGTAATATATGAACGTGACAGGACCTTGGTTAGGGGAAAGCTTATGATCGTTATTAAGCATAAGCGGCCATTTTTTGTTGACCAGGTCGTTCATAACTGCACTGCGAACCTGGTGATCTTCATTTTGAAAAGTATAACTACCTATACCAGAGAAGAAGACCACAACCGTTAATATGAAGAGTATCAAAAAGATCTTCAGCTTCTTACCGGACAAGTCAATACCAATAAATTCTTTGGTGTCTTTTATAAGTGCTACAGCAGAAACAAGCACGATACCGGTAGTAATACACGCATAAACAGGGCTTAACCAACCGATGAAAAATAGGATGAAGGGAATAATAATGTAAGCATAAGCAACATAGTGCGCTATTCTGTCCAATGATTTTTTCATCAGTTACTTTTTAATTATGCGTTTGGCCAAAAATACAGTTTAACCAACACTATTCATAAAAAAGCAAGGCTGTGGGTTATTATTATTTTGTCATCCGCTTCATGCGTCAATATTGGGCCGGAGCTCTTTTGGTCTTCTGTTTAGCTTGTCGTTTAGTTATTGAGCGCATTAGGCGTTGGGTCAGGAAGAATCCTACGGCCTGTATACATACGGCCCGAAAACCCTGCATGAGTGTAAGATGATTGTGGTGCGTTGCATATTCTATCAGCAATATCATCGGCACCATTACTAAGGCAAAGATCAACGTGGATTTGATGGTACTACTCATATCAAGGTGTGTTTTAAGGATATGGTGTAAGAGTATTAATTCTCACTGTCTGACAATGTGTACCATATCATTTCTTAGTGGCTGCTTTAGCCTGCTGCTGTCTATTGATCCAACCAATAACGCCCCATACTGCAATGCAGTTAACTGCATTCAGTATAGCTACCTTGCCCACTTGTGGCCACGTAAGGTGATGATCGTGAGTGGTATACTCTATCAGGAGCATTAGGGGTAAAATGACGAGCAAGTACAATAAGAAGAATTTGACAAACTTATTCATAGTAGTCCGTTTTATATTATTTCTTTCCGCTTCTTTCAGTATACAGCATTTTTACCAGCCCATCGGCCAGGCCTATTTTGGGAACGTATATCTCTTTGGCCTGTGCCCAGCGCATGATGGAAATGTATATCTGCAGGGCAGGCACAATCACATCGGCACGATCATCGCGGAGGTGGTACAGGTGTTTACGCTCTTCGAGACTGGAATAGCTCAGCTCTTTATAATAGTCCTTCAGCAGATCGAGCGGCAGGGGCTTTCCCTCCTTACGCTTGCTGATGGAGAATATCTTGTTGATGTTGCCGCCGGTGCCTATGGCCTCGAGGGGTTGGTGATCTTTAGTGTGTGTTTTAATGAACCACTTCACATGCTCCCACTGCTCGTTGGTCACCTTGTTTTGGAGTAACCTGATAGTGCCGATATTGAACGATTCTTTGAAAATAGTATGGCCTTGTGCAAAAAGGGTTACTTCCGTGCTACCACCACCCACATCTATATATATATAAGAGTTGTTGTTGGCCAGGCTTTCCGCAATGTGTGTTTCGTAGAGGATGTTAGCTTCTTCAAGCCCTGTGATGATCTTTATTTCCAGTCCTGTTTCTTCAAATATCTCGCGGCGCACCTGGTCTCCGTTAGACGCATCGCGCATGGCTGATGTGGCACACGCACGATAAGCTTCTACATTGTAGATATTCATCAGCAGGCGATAGGCCTTCATGGTCTCTATCAGCTTGTGGCGTTTCTCCTCAGACACGGTGCCGGTATTGAATACATCGAAACCCAGCCTGAGCGGTATGCGCAAAAGGGTAAGCTTGGTAAAATCTACGGTGCCGTCTTTATATACTGTGGCCTCAGATATCAGTAACCGGGCTGCATTGGAACCAATATCTATTGCTGCTAAGATCAATCTGTGTACTTTTTGTTGCGTAAATATTTATAAATGGCTACCTGCGAACGAACCTCGGGTTCCCTGTCTCCACGTTCCACATATTCGTTGCTCTGCTCATTGTCTAATTTACGACCTTTTACGTTCTCAGCAAGCTGGATGTGCATGATATCGATCAATTCCTGCTGTATGCCGGTATCGAAGATAGGGCAGGCCACTTCCACCCTGTGATCGAGGTTGCGCACCATCCAATCAGCAGAGGAAATAAATACCTGTGGTTTGCCGGCGTTGTGAAAGATGAATACCCTTGCATGTTCCAGGTTGTCGTCTATGATGCTGATGGCCTTCATATGGTTTTTGAACACCTTCTGCTCGGGATATGCACAGCATACACCCCTGATAACCATCTTAATGTCTATGCCCGCCTTTGCTGCAGCGTAGAGTTTTTCTATCAGCAGCTTATCTACCAGGCTGTTGAGCTTGATGATGATCTCTCCATTCTTCTTTTTCTTGTTCTGGCGGATCTCTTTATCAATAAGCGCCATAAAAGAGCTGCGCATGGTATTGGGCGATACCGGCAGTGTTTTGCACAGGTGCAGCCCGCCACCTTTTTTCAACGGGTATTCCAGGTGGTCGAAGACGCGATTGATGTCTGAAATGATATTTTTATTGGTGGTGAGCAAACAATGGTCTCCATAGTATGCGGCAGTATTTTCGTTAAAGTTGCCGGTAGATACAAACCCGTATTGCTTCACCCTATTGAACTCTTTCTTTTTGATGACGCATATTTTGGCATGCACTTTCATGTCGTGCTTGCCAAGTATCACTTTAGCGCCTTCTTCTTCCAGGTACTCTTTCCAGCGCAGGTTGGCTTCTTCGTCGAACCTTGCCCGGAGCTCCAATACAACAGTTACCTCTTTACCATTGCGAACGGCATTGATAAGCGCATTGACGATCTTAGAATTTTTGGCCAGCCTGTAGCAGGTGATCTTGATGCTCTGCACATTAGGGTCGATGGCGGCTTCGCGCAACAGGTCTATAACAGAATCGAAAGAGTGGTAAGGGAAATGCAGCATCACATCGCGCTTCTGCAGCACATCCAGTATGCGGCAGGGCTGCTTGAGTAATGGGTGAACGAATGGCTGCGGGCGCGGAGCAATGTCTTTGAATACGCCTGCCGGAAAATCTATAAAATCTTTGAAATTGTGGGTACGGCCACCCGGTATCAGGTTGTCTTTCCTAGTGAGGCCCAGCCTGCGGGTAAGGTAATTGAGCAAGGTAGGGTCTATCATCCTGTCGTATACAAAGCGAGTAGCACGGCCTTTTTTGCGGTTCTTCAGTCCTTTTTCCAGCTCTGCCATGATGTTGGTGTTCACATCATTGTCTATGTCCAGTTCGGCATCGCGCGTTACTTTGATGATATACCCCATGAACCTGTCGAACCCAAAGGGCGCAAAGAGCCCCGGCAGGTTATAGCGAATGATATCTTCCATCAGAATGATGTCTGTAGAGCCATCTTCGGTGGGCAATGTCACGAAGCGGGGCAATACCTTGGTAGGTATCTCTATAAGGGCATAGCGCTGCAACATAGACGACTTTGAATTGCCGAGTACGCACGCCAGGTATATAGATTTGTCGCGCAGGAAGGGCATATGCGGAATGGTCTCGATCATAAGTGGTATCACCTGCGTGCGCACTTTTGCCTCGAAGTATTCCTTTACAAAGTCTTTCTGCTTTTTAGAGAGTTGTTTTTCGTTTTTTATCTCTACCCCCTTACGTGCAAGTTCGCGGATGATACCGGAGAAAGTGCGGTCGAATTCCTCCTGTTGGCTGATGACCGTCTGCTGTATCTTCTTGAGTATCTTATCAGGGTTGGCCTCCATGTGCATTTTGGCTTCTTTGCCCAGCAGCACCATGCGATTGAGGGCTGCCACGCGTACACGGAAGAACTCATCGAGATTGTTGGAAAATATACCGAGGAAACGGAGCCTGTCGTGAATATGATTGGCCGGATCGTTGGCCTCCTGTAGTACACGGGCATTGAACGCCAGCCAGCTAAGGTCGCGCACAATGGTATTTTTGGTGTAGTTTAACATAAAAGCCAAAAATAAACTTCGATACTTTTATTTAACTGTTTCCAATATTAAATTTTACAAACTTTTAATTCTGCTGATGATGGATGTGGTAGAATATCCTGATACGAACGGTATGATCTCTACGGAGCCGCCATTTTCGATTACGAAGGGTGCACCAACTATCTGATCTACAGTATAATCACCGCCTTTTACCAGTACATCGGGTTTCAGCAGTTGTATGATCTCCAGCGGGGTGTCTTCGTCAAACATGCAAACGGCATCTACACAAAGCAGGGAGGCGGCCTGAAAGGCACGATCATCTTCGTGCGTCACCGGTCGTTCAGGGCCCTTCAGGCGGCGTACAGAGGCATCGGTATTAAGGGCCAGCACCAGCTTATTACCTTTATCGGCAGCATTGGCCAGCAGGTCCAGGTGGCCATGGTGCAGGATATCGAAACAGCCATTGGTGAAAACGATCTTCTGCCCTGATGCACGCCATACATTACACAGGCGTATCATCGCTTCGCGGGTATGTATCTTACTCTGTATCCACTGTAACTTGTGCATTGCGTTTCTGGTTGTAAGAGTGAATGAAAGCAAGGGAAAGCAGGCCTAAAACAACGATGACGATGGTTTGCAGTGCCCAGGCTATCCAGCCGAAAGCCATAGAGGTGACCTCGTTGGCACCATAGGGGCCAGCCAGTATCTGCTGTACCAACAGCGGATAGGCACCAATGCCACCCGGGGTAACAATAAGTGCCAGGCTGCCATAAACCAGCACCACCATAGAGGCCATTACCGGCAGGTTGTGCGTGGCGGGCAGGCATAACAGGCCAAGATATATCTGTGATGCATACAGGCCCCACATGATGATGGTAAGCCCGAGGAACTGCCACTTCTTCTTCATATGGAAGATAGACAGGATGCCGTGGGTCATTTCTTTGATGATGATACCCACCTTGCTCTCTTTATTTTTCTTATACACCATGTAGGTGACCAGTATGCCAATACCAAGCAGTGCCGGCAGGATAAGCAGGTAGGCCCCATGTCCATCCAAAAATTTATCTATCAGTCCGGATACGTAACTGTTAATGCGATCCATTTCAATAAAGAAAGTAGCCGTCGCAATAACAATGAGGGAGAGCACATCGAAGGCGCGCTCTGCCACTATCGTGCCTACCATTTTATGGGCGGGCATTTTCTCGTACTTGGCTAGTACCGTACATTTGGCTACCTCGCCTGCGCGCGGTAGAACAAGATTGGCCAGGTACCCGATCATAACGGAGAACATGGTATTGGTGAGGGTGGGGTGAAGGTCTATCGTCTCCAGCAGGTAACGCCAGCGGGCGGCCCTTACATAATGAGATGCAGCCCCGACAACTCCTATGAAGAAAAGATACCAGGGGTTGACACCGGTAATATCATCGAGCAACTGAGTGCGCTGGCCGGGGGAGAGCTTACTAAGGGTATAATAGATGATCCATATCCCAAGCCCGAGGAATACCAGATATTTTAATATTGTTACCAGGGCTTTCTTCATAGCGCTTACGGCAGCCTTACAGGCTATTATCGTCTTTAGGGAAAATTATTGCCGGAACATGCTTTTTAGCTGCTTCGAAATCCATTGTGGCATAAGATACCACGATAACCGTATCGCCTACAGACACGCGGCGTGCCGCAGGTCCGTTCATGCAGATCATGCCCGATCCGCGTGTGCCTTTTATAATATATGTTTCGAGGCGCTCTCCGTTATCTATATTCAACACCTGCACTTTCTCGTTTTCTATCATATTGGCGGCATCCATCAGATCTTCGTCAATGGTAATGCTGCCGATATAATTCAGGTTGGCCTCTGTGACCTTCACCCTATGTATCTTCGACTTCAGTACTTCTATTTGCATAGCGGGGCAAAGGTAGTCAATAAGTTAAAAAGGCGGTATTTTAATAAGTTAAAAGCGGAAAGGGTCAATAGGGTGACCATGTGTCTTATTGATGGTGCCGCACTATTAGCCGCGTACTTTAAAACCTGGTTTTAACTCGCCGGCCGCATTTTTACCGCAAAGGCCGCAATATTCGGCCTCATTATCTTTGTTGCCGCACCAGTTGCATCCCGGTGCATTTTTAAGCCGGGAATTGGAAGTGATGAGAAAACCTATAAAAGGGGTTAATAATATACTGAGTAGCAGGCTGCCCCAGAAACCAATGCGCTTATAGCGGCCGATAAACCACGCTATTAA
>CANGNA010000100.1 GCA_947455215.1 Chitinophagaceae bacterium | reverse complement strand
GCACTGGCTAAAAAAATGAATAACGATAACCACATTGTGTATTCATTGCATGGCGATGGTGAGCTGCAGGAAGGACAGAACTGGGAAGCCATCATGTTTGCCGCACACCATAAGATAGATAACCTCATCAGCACCATAGATTATAATGGCCAGCAGATAGACGGTCCTACCAGCGCGGTAATGAACCTGGGCGATCTCCGCGCCAAGTTCGAATCTTTTGGCTGGCAGGTAATGGAAATGAACGGCAACGACATGGCAGATGTAGTGAAGGTACTTACAGAAGCTAAAGCTGCTACCGGCAACGGCAAGCCTATATGTGTGCTGATGCATACAGTAATGGGCAAGGGCGTCACCTTTATGGAAGGCACCCACGAATGGCATGGTATAGCGCCCAACGATAAGCAACTGGAAGAGGCACTGACCATATTGCCACAAACTTCTTTTGGAGATTATTAACAACAACATATGTTGACAATAATGTAAATTTGATATGCAGCATAACCATATGCTGCATATCTCTTTTTAAACAATATGCTGCATGAAGCCTGCCATTGCCTTATCCATATCATTTCTGCTGCTGGGTATTATCGTGCTGCCTGCCTGTAACAAGACCGACGCGCCGCAAACCAGGCTCACCCGCCTGCAGCGCACCTGGCAACTGGTACAAACAGGTACCGATGCCAACGCCAACGGCCAGATAGAAGACTATGAGCTGCAACCCATCAGTGAGTCTATGAACAACATAATAGTGTTCAACACCGATAAGACCGGTAAAGAGACGATCACTGTAAACGGCGTTACTACCGATTACCCCTTTAGCTGGAGCATGGATGCCAATATGGATACAGTAACACGTGTAGGGGTAGGGCATAATACCATTAAATACTACATGGCCGATATCTCTTCTATCAGCATGGAGCTAACCACTACTTCCAACCTTGGGCTGGTGGCCTACGTATACAAGATAAAATAACGGGCGGCATAGAATAGTTTCCCGTAAACCTGTATTTTTATCGCCAGCCATAAAACAATGACGGACCATAAAAACAGGTGGGTAAACGGGTTAGACAGCCTGCGCTTTATATTGGCGCTGGTGGTCATGTTATCTCACCTCCACGATCCGGTGCGCGATGTTACTCGGCATTCCGGCTCAGTGATCTTAAGGTTTGTGGGGATTCTGTCCGGGCATGTCTTTCCTGGTGTAGTTGCGGTATCAGCTTTTTTCCTTATTTCTGGTTTCGTTATCCATTTTACCAGTAAAGATCAGCCCCGGTTTGATATGGCTTCATTCCTGGTGCGCCGCTGGGTGAGGGTGGGGTTGCCGCTGGCTTTGTTATTGTTGCTGTCTCATTACTTCGGCAGGTTTATACTGGCCATGGTATGGAGCCTGTATGCCGAACTCATCTATTACACCCTATATCCGCTGTTGCGCAGGTTGCGCTTTAGCTGGAAGGTAAAGATGGTAATGGGTACTTCCTTGTCACTGCTTGCCGTATGCTTGTTGCTGGGTGCCGGTGCCGGGTGGATACGTATTGGTGGGCTCGGCTTCCGCAGCATAACATGGCAGATGCTTATAGCCATGGTGAACCTGCCCATATGGATGGCCGGCATCCTAATGGCGGAGCGCTATGATAGCCGGCGCACGGTTGCTCCGGTACGGGTATGGCTGGTAAGAGGGGCGTTGTATGTTGTGGCAATGGTCATCGTCTTTATCCGGATGCGCTACAGTATAAGTACCATATATACCTGTCTGGCCATTACGCCGCTTTTATACCTGTGGCTGGATGCCGAGATCGCCTATTACCACACCCACAAAGCATCTAAAATGTTAGAATGGTGCGGAAGGTTTTCCTACTCGTTATACCTATGGCATCTACTGGCACTACAGTTGTTGAGCTGTACTATGAAGCTTACGGTATATACCTACCCGGTGTATATAGTGCTATCAGTAGTGTTTGCCTACGTAGCCTACTTGTTGATAGAGCGCCCGGCGCATATGCTGGCACGCAGGTTGGCAAAAGTAGTAAGTGCATAATATCAGAAGCCAAATGCTATCTGTATGCCGCCCCAGCGGTGGTCGTGCTCCCCAGCGAACTCTTTGGTAAGGTAGCTCTGAAAATACTCCAGGTATATACGGCGATACTGTACCACCACTCCCCACCTGTTCTGGAAGGTAATGCGCGATATATCATAAGATGCAATGGTATAAGGGCTTTCCTTATTAAACACGCCACCCTGCAATGTGGCATCGTAGCCAATCAGTTCAACTTTAGGATGATCATAGGCGTAAATGGTGAAATGTCTTGCCTGGGTATTGTTGAATGGATCTTTAAAATAGCCGAGCATCAGGGTAGTGCCCAGGCCTAGCTTGTCGGTTAGTGTGCCTGCGTGGCCAAGAGCGCTGGCAGTTAATGATGCATAACGGCTATAGCTCAGTAATTGCTTCTCGTATGCCACCTCGTAGTTGAGTATTACATCGTTGGCTACCTGGTTGTCCCAGCCGTGGGGAGTGTAGTTGCCCAGCCATTTGTGTATGCTGCGCTGCATTTGTCCTGCTCCTGCCAATGGGCCAATAACCCCTGTGCTTATCGATGAGGAGAGACGCTGCCTGTTCACGGTGTCCGTACTCAACCCGAAGGTGTTCAACATCAAAGTACCTGCAAAAGGGCGGTCTCCATAGCGTATATCGTTGTTGTCTGTATTGGTGGGGGTATAGCCATTGTGTTGTATGTCAAAGCCATACTGTGTTTGCCAGTGCTTTGGTACGGGTAGTACGTGCGTGAGCGGGTTACGGTGCATGGCAGGGCTTACTACTTCCAGGTTAATGCCTTGGGTATAATATTCATCGGTAGCGGTAAAGAAGTCGTTCTCATAGTTCAGGCGTATATAGCGATCATCGTTGATGTATTTATATGCCTGTAGGTTGTCTATGGCTTGTGCGCCTGCCTTTTGCCAGCACATTATTGTCAGAGCAGATACTATTAGCCATGTTTTCATACCTGCTTATATACGAAAGGTATGCCAGTAGGGATGTGCGTTGTTTGATCTTAACTGAACAACTGGTATACTATCCAGGCGCTGCCGTAGGCGATGGCGGCCATGTAGAGGAACTGTATAAGGGGGTATTTCCAGCTGCGGGTCTCGCGCTTTACTATGGCCAGGGTGCTCATACACTGCATGGCAAATACATAGAATATCAGCAGCGACAGGCCGGTGGCCAGCGTGTAGACCGGAGTGCCGTCGGGGCGCTTTGCGGCGCGCATCTTTTCTTCCAGTGTTCGTGTGCCATTGCTCACATCGCCTACGCTATATAAAGTGGCCATGGTGCCTACAAACACTTCCCTGGCAGCAAATGATGTGATGAGGGCTATGCCTATTTTCCAGTCGTAACCCAACGGCCTTATAGCAGGTTCTATAGCTTTACCCATATGCCCTGCAAACGAGTGTTCCAGCTTCTCAGTTGCCTGCTCATGCTGCAGCGAATCGGTATGAGCGGTGTCTGCCTTTATCAGCGTAGCATATTTCTCTTCTACAGCGTGCATCTGCTTAGGCGGGCCAAATGCCGCCAGCATCCACAGTATAAGCGATAGTACTATGATCACCTTACCCACGTCGCGGATGAATATCTTGCCCTTCTCTACCATCGTGATGCCCACGTTCTTCCAGCGGGGAGCACGATACACGGGTAGTTCCATCAGGAAGAAAGAACGGCTCTTTGTTTTGATGACCAGGTCCATCACCTTAGATACTACCAATGCCATGAAGAAGCCTAACAGGTACAATCCCATCAATACCAGCCCCTGCAGGTTCATGAAGCCGCCAATGGATTTATTAGGTATAACCAGGGCTATAAGCATGGTGTATACCGGCAAACGGGCCGAGCAGCTCATTAGCGGTGTTACCATTATGGTGATGAGCCTTTCCTTTACATTCTGTATGGTACGGGCAGCCATTATGGCCGGCACAGCACAGGCCATACCACTGATGAGGGGCATAACAGACCGGCCGTTAAGCCCGGCTGTGCGCATGATACGATCGGTAAGGAAGCTGATGCGGGCCATGTAGCCGCTGTCTTCCAGTATGGTGATGAAGCCGAACAATATCATGATCTGTGGCACGAACACCATGATGCCGCTTATACCGGCCAGCAATCCATTCACTATCAGGTCTTGCACCAGGCCCGCGGGCATGCTCTTGCTGATGCCGTCGCCAAACAATGCAAATGCCTGCTGTATCCAGTCCATAGGGTAGCGGGCCAGCCAGAAGATACCCTGGAAGAGCAGGAACAGCACCGCCAGCAATATCACATTGCCCCACAACGGGTGCAGTAATATCTTATCTATGCGGTCGCTCATTACCATGCGCTTCATTGGGCTGTCGGTAACGGTGCATTGCTGCATGATGCTGTCTATCTTCTTGTAGCGCAGCATGATCTCGTTGGCCTGCACTCTTGCCTTGTTGAAGCCGTTCTCGCCCAGTATGGCCGCTATCTGTATGCGGTGGGCAGCGGCCAGGTGGCGCAGCTCGGTATAGTTACACGCTACGTGCAGCGCGCCGTAATTACTCGGCAGGTTGCACAGTTCGCGTATATCGCCCAGCCATTCGCCGGTGATGGATGTAATATCTACAAAGTCGGGCAGGGGGCCAGGGCTATGTTCTATAATGTCGGCAATGGTCTTCTTCAGTCGCGCAATGCCCTTGTTCTTGCGGGGGTTTATGGGGATGACGGGCACGCCCATCATACGTTCCATGGCCGCCGTATCGATAGTGATGCCTTTCTTGCCGGCAATGTCCATCATGGTCAGGGCTATCACTACGGGCGTTTTCAGGTCCATTATCTGGCTGCAGAACAGCAGATTGCGTTTCAGGTTCGATGCGTCGGCCACGATCACTATCACATCGGGCCTGTCTTTATTCTCCTGGTTCAGCAGTACCTCGTAGGTTACCTGCTCGTCGGCGCTCTTGGGGTACAGGCTGTAGGTGCCCGGCAGATCTATGATGGAAGCGGAAAGATCGTCGTCTATTTTCGAGATGCCGGTCTTCTTGTCAACGGTCACTCCCGGAAAATTGCCCACCTTTTGATTGAGCCCGGTGAGCACATTGAATAGCGAGCTTTTCCCGCTATTGGGATTGCCCACTAATGCTATGGAGAGAGAACGCTGCATGAAAAATCAGGCTGCAAAGGTATGGTTTATAATGGCTGAATTGCTTAATGGCGCAATGGCTCCATTTGCATAAAGCGGAAAAAAATGGGTTCGGGGGAAGGATATTATTTTATCATATCCTTCAGCTTGTGCAATTCGCGGGCTTTGATAACGATCAGTTTACCATTGTAAGAGTAGGCCAGGCTTTGGTCGTGTTTTATTTTATGGGCGATCAGGCGATCGTGGACAAGCTTTAAGCCCTCGAGTATCTTATCTTCTATTTCCTGAATTTTCTGACTATCCATTTCCTAAAGATTTGATCTGATCAAGTAGTGACTGACTAAATATCTGTGGCTCCTGACCTTGGAACTGTTTCATGACAAAGATAGGAGTTTCATGAGAATTTTCCAGAAGCATGGTCTTATCGCAAACAGGCATATATAAGTTGAATAGATTATTGATGCCCCTTTTGTAACGGCGTTCTATAACGTCAGCCGGTATGTTATGACCACCTTCACTCACGCGCATCTCCACTCGTTCTTTGGCCAGTGTTATACTTTCCAGCCAAAAGAACAAAATAGTTACAAAATATCCCTTAGCCTGGGCTTCCTTTATCTTATTTACGTACGAACGGGTAGATAACGTTGTCTCAAAAGCAAAATCAGCGCCAGAAGCCAGCAGGTGATCTATACGCTGTAACATGATGCGGCCCGCTTCTAAAGCGGCTTTTTCCGGCTGGAAGGGTGATAATCCGCTTGCTATCTGATCGGCATTTACAAACTCTTTGCAGTTGAGGATCTCCGGCAGAATGGTATAACTGGCGGTGGTTTTTCCAGCGCCGTTGCAGCCGGCTATTATATACAGATGCTTGTCGGGCATTATGCTGTAAATATAGCGATAAGAACTGTTATAGACTTCTAATCCCTTTCCTCCCTAACTTTGGCCCACTCTATATCCACGCGCTTGAAGTTTGGATTCTGGATTTTGGAGTTTCATAATAATGCAAGACAAAGGCTTTTTTTCTTTAGTTATATCGGTGTTGCGGCTGGCGCTGTACCCGTTTACATTAATATATGGTGCGCTGGTATGGCTGCGCAACCGGCTGTACGATGTTAAGTTTTTTACCTCCATCAGCTTTAGCGTTCCGGTGATCACGGTGGGCAATTTATCTACCGGTGGCACTGGTAAGACACCGCATGTAGAGTACCTGATAGAGCTACTGCAGTACCAATATAAAGTGGCCACCATGAGCCGTGGCTATAAGCGCTTTACCAAGGGCTTTTTGCTGGCGGATGAAAAGACCAATGCCCTGCGTATAGGTGATGAGCCGATGCAGTACCATATGAAATACCCCGAAGCGGTGGTGTGCGTGGCAGAGGAACGCCTTACTGGGATACCTGCGCTATTGCAGCGGAGGCCAGGTGTTGAGGTGATATTGCTGGACGATGCTTACCAGCACCGCAGTGTAAAGGCCGGACTGAACATCCTTATCACCGACTACTCGAGGCCTTTTTACAAGGATCATATACTGCCCTTCGGTAACCTACGCGAGGGCAGGGGCGCCTATAAGCGCGCCAATATGATAGTGGTATCGAAAAGTCCGCTGGATATAACCCGGCAGCAGGCCAATGAGATAACGGCTCACATACAGCCCCTGCCGCACCAGAAGGTTTTCTTCACCGGTACACACTACGATGCTCCTTACGATTTCTTTACGCGCGAACGCGTGGATATAAAGGGTGCCAATGCCGTACTGGTATGCGGCATTGCCCGGCCCGACCCTCTGATCACCTTCCTGAAGAGTGCTGTACATGATGTGCATGTGCTTAGTTATCGCGATCATCATTACTTTGTAACGCCCGACCTGGAAGAAATAAAGACCGCATATCAGAACTGGGATGCTGAGAACAAGATAATAGTGACCACGGAAAAGGATGCGGCACGCTTGCACCTGCATATGGAACAGCTATCGCAATGGGGTATTCGCATAGTGGTAGTGCCCATTAAAGTAAAAGTGTTGTTGGACGGACAGGCAGCCTTTAACCAGGCGGTAGAGCAATATGTTACTGATACTATTGCAGAGAATTATGATGGCTATGACGGGCCTGTGGTATACGAAGAGGTGTTGTGATGGCCTGGTCCATTCTCCCGAAAGAACAGTAAATTTACTGTATGTTATATCTCTCTTATATGGAAACGCCATTGGGGCTGATGCGCATGGGGGCCAGCGATGCCGGCCTTTGCATGTTCGATTTCCAGGGGGAGAAAAGTACGGGCAGGGTACCTGCAAGGGTAGAGGCGCACTTTAACGGCGCTATTACGGAAGCAGAGCATCCGATATTTGATGCAGTACGTAAACAGGTTATTGATTATTTCTCCGGTACGTTACAGGATTTCGATGTGCCGCTGCATTTTATTGGTAACGACTTCCAGGTAGGGGTGTGGAGGGGACTGCTGGATATACCTTATGGAGAGACCATATCTTACAAAACACAAGCCATACGCCTGGGCAATGAGCTGGCCATAAGAGCCATAGCCAGTACTAACGGCGAGAATCACTTAGCTATCATTGCGCCGTGTCATAGAGTTATTGGCAGCGATGGCAGCCTTACCGGCTATGGTGGCGGTGTGCACAATAAGCGCTGGCTGCTTGACCATGAGCGGCTGCATAGCGGTAAAGACGTGCAACTCGGGTTATTCTGATGTTCGTTATATACCTGTAAATTATTGTTTATTTGAATTTTATCGTTTAACTTTGATTGCAAACTGAAGATATATGAAAAAGTACCGCCTATTATTTGCCGCCGCAGGCATGGCATTAACCACTATTGGCCTGTCAACACTCCAGTCTTGCGATAAGGTAGCTAGCTTGTTGCAATATGACCTGGCACTGCAGACCGCATCTGCGGAAGTAGTATTGCCGCCATCTGCCGATACCGTTGGTTCTGCCGCAGGTTCGCAGGTAGTTTATTACAATGTCGATTCGTTCATCAAAGCGAATACCAGCAATGTTTTGGGCATCAATAACATTCAGAGTGTTAAGATAGAGTCTGTGACGCTTACCCTGCTGAATCCTACTGCGACCAACAATTTTGCTAATTTCCGCAGCGCGAGTGGATCTGTATATTCTAACAGTAACACTACGCCATACACAATGAGCATCAGCAGCAATCCCGATACGTATAATACAGTATTGAGTTTGCCTGTAGATAGCACAGTAAATCTGAAGACCTACCTTACCGGTAACCAGCTTACGTATAGCGCCGGTGGTTCCCTGCGTCGTGCAACAACCGACTCAGTACACATCAAGGTCGATTTCAAATTCAAGGTACACGTACAGGGATAATATTCTTGTAACCAGATAAAAAACAACATCCCGCTCCCTTAAAGGGCGGGATGTTGTTTTTTGATAAACTGGTGCATTGTTCTATTTTTACCCCATGCGTTTGTTAATAAAGAATATAGGGCAGCTATGCCAGGTAGAACAAGCATCGGAAAACCGCTTGAAGGTCTCAGGTAGCGATATGGCAGTTGTGCCATCTATTGCCAATGCCTGGGTACTTTGCGAAGGGGATGTCATCCATAGCTTCGGCAGTATGGATAGCCTGGGAGATATAAGTGCTGACGAAACGATAGACGCAGCCGGTGGCTATGTGCTGCCTGCCTGGTGCGATTCGCATACGCACCTGGTGTTTGCAGCTCCACGAGACGGCGAGTTTGTGAACCGCATAAAAGGACTGAGTTACGAGGAGATAGCCAGGCAGGGTGGGGGCATTTTGAACAGTGCCCGTAAGCTGAACGAGATGGATGAAAGTGAACTATATGACCAAAGCCTGGAGCGCCTGCACAAAGTAATGCACCAGGGTACGGGGGCTATAGAGATAAAAAGTGGGTACGGGCTGTGCGAAGAAGGTGAACTGAAAATGCTGCGTGTTATCCGTAAACTGAAAGAAAACAGTCGGGCAACTATTAAGGCGTCTTTCCTGGCGGCCCATGCATACCCTGTTGAATATAAGGAGAATAAAGAAGGTTATATCAAGCTGATCATAGAAAAAATGCTGCCTCGTGTAGCAGGCGAGGGGCTGGCAGATTATATGGATGTGTTTTGCGAGCAGGGCTTCTTCGGTGTGCCGGAAACAGAGCAACTGCTGGAAGCGGGCTGGAAATACGGCCTGAAGCCTAAGATACATGCCAACCAGTTGCACTACAGTGGTGGCGTGCAGGTAGGTGTAAAACACAATGCCCTGAGCGTAGACCATCTGGAGTGTGTGGGTGAAGAAGAAATAGCATCGCTGAAGAGTGGCAATACCATGCCCACGTTACTGCCGGGTGCTGCTTTCTTTTTGGGTATACATTATCAGCCGGCCCGCAAAATAATAGATGCTGGCTTGCCGGTATGCCTGGCAACAGATTACAACCCAGGGTCCTGCCCGTCCGGTAACGTATCACTGCTGCTTTCCATAGCTTGTACGCAGTTAAAAATGACGCCCGAAGAAGCGGTAAATGCGGTAACGCTGAATGGCGCGGCGGCTATGGAACTGGCCCACACACATGGAACAATCAAAGTAGGTAAAGTGGCTAATCTAATGATAACCAGTAAAATGCCTTCTCTGGCATATATCCCTTACGACTATGGGAACAACAATATCCGTTCGGTCGTCATTAATGGCAGGGTATTATAAGTTGCCCGCCTTGTACACGAAAAAATAATATACTCTGGCGTCATAGCTTTAGGGTTATTGTTGGCTACCTTTGCAGCGCAATAACCGGGTGTAATGAGTATCAGGGAAAGACAGCGCATAATACTGGAAAAAGGAGCTGAGGCAGCCACTAAGTGGATAGGCTCTGCTGCGTCTGTGTCTTTTCACACCGTTGTGTTCATTGTAGCGTTTGCTTTGCCTTTATTGCACATTGTTACGTTCGACCGTATGTTGCTGGTGCTCACCACCATGGTATCGCTCGAGGCTATCTACCTGTCCATATTTATTCAGATGTCTATAAATATGAACAACCAGAACATCGAGATCATACAGGGCGATATCGAAGAGCTGGGTGAAGAGATCGAAGAACTGGGAACAGACATTGAAGAACTGGGCGAGGATATTGAAGAGATACAGAAAGATGTAGATGAGCTGGGCGAGGATATTGAAGAACTGGGCGAAGACATCGAAGAGATAGGCGAGGACATCGAAGAGATGCAAAAGGATGTGGAAGAGCTTGGCGATGATATAGAGGAACTTGGCGAAGACCTGGAAGAGTTTAGCGAAGACCTGGAGATCATACAAAAAGAAGTAGACGAAATACAGGTTGAAATAGAGGAAGACGAAGATGAGCAGCCGAAACTGAGCCATGAGCGTGAGTTGCTGCTATCTATACAGGCCACCCTGGCCGCACTGCAAAAGGAAATAGAGCAGTTGAAAGGAAATAATCGCTATTAAGAATTTATCCAATTTATAATTAATGGATGCGGGTGCTACCAGATAAATTTTGTTGTGTCGGCTATTATTTAGACATTTGTCTAAATATCTAATTGTTTCGGTGATGGATGGACTTTTTAAAGCGTTGAATGATGCTACCCGGCGGGAGATACTTAACCTGTTGAAAGAAAAGGATATGACAGCGGGCGAGATAGCAGATGCGTTCAACATATCAAAGCCCAGCATATCTCATCACCTGGAGATATTAAAAAATGCGGAACTGGTGAGTAGCGAAAAGAAAGGGCAGTTTGTTGTGTACACCATCAATACCACCATACTCGATGATATCTTAAGCTTTATACTTAACCTCAAAAAATAGAATATGAAATCATTCGATCTTAAGAAGGAAATAGGGCTGTGGCTGGTCATGCTTGTCCCTATGTGCTACCTGGCATATGTATGGTCCACATTGCCGGAGATCATACCTACCCATTTTGGTTTTGACGGTAAGCCGGACGACTGGAGCCATAAAACGATGTATGCTTTTTTGATACCAGGTTTGAACATCGGGATCTATTTACTAATGACTCTCATACCTTATATTGATCCTAAGAAGAAACTTGAGATAATGGGTAATAAGTACTTTATGCTCAAGCTGTTCACTACCTTGTTTGTTGCTATTATTAGCCTGTTCATTGTGCGTTCATCTATCACCGGTG
>CANGNA010000099.1 GCA_947455215.1 Chitinophagaceae bacterium | reverse complement strand
GGGAAAGGGACCAGCATGGCGAACAGGCTTCAATGCCCAATGACAAAACTCCGTCTTGTTCTTTACCCCTTTTCTTCTGCAATTATTCCTTCCTCAAATTACCTCTAAATACAGTCCTCCACAAACATAGGATGACACTCTGTAAAAACTTTTTATCATACAACACTTGTAACACAAAAATACCCACCACACAGTGTCACCCTGAGCTTGCCGAAGGGCGACACGGACATGGGTCACTTAGCGCCCCCCCCTGTCCGTGCCATGGATTCGTCCTTCGACAAACTCAGGATGACATGGCTCACCATGACACTCTGTAGGTACCACTAAAGTGTAAATGCAAAACCCTACCCCACATCCTTCTTCCGCACCACCACCCATTCATCTATATTCACGGTAAAAGGTAGCTTACCTATTTTTACTATGGCTTTTTTATCGCGCAGCTCGGCTACTATGCCTACCTGGTGGTTGGTTTTGTTGCGCACGTAGTAGCCCGGCTGGGGTTGCACGTTCACCAGTTCATAGTTCTTATCGGCCTTCTTGGCGGCGGCGGCATTACCGGCTATGTGCTTGCGTTTAAACAGCAGGTTTTCGGCGGTGGTGATCACATCCTGCTTGTTATCTGCCTTCTTCCAGTCCTGCACTATCTGTTTAAACTTGCGCTCCATATCGCGCAGGTAGTCTATCTCTTCCTTCTTTATCTTGTTCTGCAGTATCTGCATATCGCGGGCCTGCTTCAGCTTCTCCTTGTCGCTCAGCACCTCGTAGTCGTGCTTCAGCTTCTCGTTTATCTTCAGCAGGCGGTCCAGTTCCTTTTCCTTGTCGCCCAGCCTTACCGACTGTTGTTCGGTTTGCAGCAGCATCTTATCCAGCTTAAAATGTTCGCGCTGGGTAAGGGCACGTGCCCGGTCTATAACCGCCTTAGACAAGCCACTACGCTGTGCAATGGCAAAGGTGTAAGAGCTGCCCGGCTTACCTATGGCCAGCTGGTACAAAGGCTCCAGCTTCTCCTCGTCAAAGGTCATGGCACCGTTAAAGATACCCTTCACCTTGCCGGCCATCACCTTCAGGTTCAGGTAGTGGGTGGTAATGATGCCAAATGCGTGCTTGGATGCCAGGTCTTCTACAATGGCCTCGGCAAAGGCACCACCCAGGTTAGGGTCGCTACCACTGCCCAGCTCGTCTATAAAAAAGAGGGTCTTGCCGTTGGCAAAATCCATAAAGTACTTCATATCCTGCAGGTGAGCGCTGTAGGTACTCAGCTCATGCTCTATGCTCTGGGTATCGCCTATCTGCACCATCAGCTGGCGGAACACGCCCATCTCGCTGTTCTCCCCTGCCGGTATCAGCAGCCCTGCCTGCACCATCAGCTGCAACAGGCCTACCGTTTTCATAGATACCGTTTTACCACCGGCATTAGGTCCGCTGATGATGAGTATCCGGTTGTTCCTGTCGAGCGTAAGGTTGAGGGGCACTGTTACCTTGCCGCTTTGCTTGTTGCGCAACAGCAGCAGCGGGTGGTATGCCTTCTCTAATTGTATAATAGCGTGCGGACTCAACCTGGGCATGCTGGCATTCATATCGGCGGCCAGTTGTGCCTTGGCACGTATATAATCATATATACCGGCTATGTGATAATACCCTTCCAGTTGCGGACCGTACACACTCAGGTCTTTAGTGGCCTGCACCAGTATGCGGTGTATCTCCTTCTGTTCTGCCCTTTCCAGCGAGAATATCTCGTTGTTGATATCTATGGTCTCTTCCGGCTCTATGAACACCGTTTTCTGGGTGTCGCTCTCGCCATGAAGGATGCCCTTTACTATGCGCTTGTATTCGGCCAGTACAGCAGCAGTGCGACGGCCATTGTAAAAACTCTCGCCAATATCGGCCAGGTAGCCTGCCTTGCTCAGCTTACGCAACACCCCTTCGAACGTACGGCGGGCTAGGTGGCGGGCCTTGCCCAGTTCACTGCGTATCGACATCAGTTCTTTAGAGGCGGTATCTTTTATCTGCCCGGTTTCGTCTATTACCGATGAGATGAGCTCGCTGATCTGCTTTTCGTAAACTATCTTTTCGCTAAGGGCTGCCAGGGCCGGGAACAGGTCGTTGTTCTTTTTGAACCAGTTCAGGATGTCCTTCATGTTCAGGGCCAGCTGGTGGCAGAACAGTAATTGCTCTCCGCTCAGTACCCCGCCTGCTATTTGCAGCAGTCGCAGTTCTTTGCTGATGTTGCGGGTAAAATCGTTGGGGAAATGATCGCCGGTGCCGAGTATGTTCTTGAACTCATATACCTGCAGCAACTCTTTTTGTATATACTCCAGCCGCATATGAAAGCGGATGTTCTGCACTCTCTCACGGGCGGCATCGGTACGGCACTTAAGCAGCAGCAGATCTGCCACCTTATTGAACTCTAAACTCTCTATGGCATTAGCCGGGTATAGTAACATTTGAGTGCAAAAATAGGATTTTCTAATGGCTCGATGGCTGAATAGCTCAATGCCTCAATTGAATGTAGCAATGGGATGATGTGGGGGTTTCTGTAGGGTTACACGCCTTTGTGTTCTCGGGGAGTTGCTATTGTTCTTTCTTATCGTTGGCGATCTTCTGGAGCATTTCGACATCTGCCTTGTCTTTTGCTCTTCCGGTATTGAGTTTTGAAAGAATAAGATGATTCATGTGTAGAAATGGCACTTGTAATCCGTCTACGTCAGCCATGATCTTTTGCGCATCAGCTTCATCATAAGTGATAAGGTTGATCCGGGTCAGAAAATCGATCTTATCAGGCATATCGCCGATGTTGAAAGCAAAATGTTCTGCAAAGTCTATCTGGCCAATATACCGCACATCATCTTCATCGAATCCGGCATTTAGCAACACAGGCAATAGCTTATCTCTGTTCGCATTATCAGGCTTTAGCCAGATGTCCATGTCTCCGGTTGTTCGGCGGTAGCCATGAAACACTACGGAATAACCGCCAATAACAATGAAGTCGACCTTTGCGTCAAGCATTGCCTTTAGCCACATCTGGTGTTCTTCAACAAAAAGGTTCATTGGTATTGCGTAATATTTATCCGTTTACTTTTAGGGCGGTTCTTCAGATCCTCGCGGGTTACCCCGTAAACACGGAGTATCAGTTCCACAGTTTCCCGCAGGCGCTCTACCGGAGAATAGGCACGCTCGGCTGCCAGTTCTGCCGCCTCTTGTTCCTCGAACGAATGAAAAATATGTATCCTGCGCTTGCTCACTATGTAAAGTTACTGAAACTTTGGGCTTCTCTTACCAACCTCCGCAATATCCGCCCACCCGCTCCGTTAATATACCACGCAGCCATTCTGCCTTTCCCGTTAACTTAATTATCTTCGCACAGCTAAAAAATCTACAGGCGCTTCTGCTCAACTGATGAAAGTATCTGTTATTATCGTTAACTATAATGTAAAGTACTTCCTGGAGGTGTGCCTGCATGCTGTGATGCGTGCTGCCAACGGGATAGCTGCCGAGGTAATAGTGGTGGATAATAACAGCTCCGATACCAGCTGCGCCATGGTGCGGGAAAAGTTCCCTACTGCCGTACTTATAGAAAATAAAGATAATAAAGGTTTCTCCCGTGCCAACAACCAGGGCGTGGAAATAGCCAGGGGCGAATACATATTGTTCCTGAACCCGGACACGGTAATGCCCGAGGATTTCCTGGTAAAGACACTGGCCTACATGGACGCCCACCCCACGGCAGGATCGCTGGGGCCAAGGCTGATAGATGGCAAGGGCGACTTTGCACCCGATGGTAAAAAGTCTTTCCCTTCGCTTTCGGTAGCCATATTTAAAACCACGGGTATCAATAAGTTATTCAAAAATTCCCCGTACTTCAACAAGTACTATGCGGTGCATGTAGGCGAGCGGGAGACAGCCCCTGTAGAGGTGCTTTCCGGCTGCTGCATGCTGGTGCGCCGTAGTGCCATGGATATAGCCGGGGGAGCATTTGACGAGGACTACTTTATGTATTGCGAGGACGTAGATCTGTCTTACCGCATACTAAAAGCAGGCTACCAGAACATCTACTACCCCGAGGTAGACCTCATACACTACAAGGGCGAGAGTACCCGGAAGATGACCTTATCGTACGTGCGCATCTTTAACGAGGCGCTCATCACCTTTGTAAAGAAACACTACTCTGCCAAAGATGCCCGCCTGTTCATCCTGTTCATCAACCTGGGCATTATACTGCGGGCTGTACTGGGCACTGTAAAGCGCGGACTGAAAATATTGCATATGCCCCTGTTCGACGCATTGATACTTACAGGCACCCTTTACGGCATTAAAGAGTTTTGGGTAGAGCACGTAAAGGGCATGATGCCCATCCCGGCATCGTCGGTATATGCCACCTTCCCGGTATATATATTGCTTTGGCTGGTGGTGATGTTCTTCAATGGCGCTTACGATTCTCCTTACCGGCCACTTAAGGTAATACGCGGTATGTTATTGGGAACCATTGTGATATTAGCTTATTACGGTCTGCTGCCGCCCGAGCTCAGGTACTCCCGTGCCATCATCATCTTTACCGGATTGGCGGGCACTGTGGGCCTGCTGGGTCTGCACGAGGTGCTGTATCGCCTGGGCATACTCAAGTACATACCTTACGATAAGCTACCCAAGCGGGCCGTTATTGTGGCCGATGAACCTGCCTACCGCCAAACCGCCGACATACTGCAAAAGGTACACTACGCCCCCGAACTATCGGGCCGGGTGAGTAACGATGCCCATACCGGTAATGCCCTGGCTGCCCTGCCGGAGATGAAGCAATTGCTCTATACCACCGGTGTGAACGAGGTGATATTCTGTGCCGACACCATGAGCTACCAGGATGTTTTTGCCCAGATGCAGACATGTGGCAATGCATACGAATATAAGATACATCTTAATGGTAGTCAGAGTTTTGTAGGTAGTAATTCAAGCAATACATCGGGTGACCTGTATACCGTGGACCGCCGCTATAACCTTTCCGATTTTGCCCAGCAGCGCAATAAACGCATGATAGACATAGCTTTATCGGTGCTGTTACTGGTGCTGTTCCCCGCTGCCCTGCTGGCCAAACACCCCGGCAAGCTGCTGGCGGCCTGTTTCAGTGTACTGTTCGGCAAGCACACCTGGGTAGGCTATGCCGAGGGGATAGATCACCACCGTCTGCCCAAACTGCGCACCGGCATCCTGGCACCCTACAACATACTCCCCGGCTACGAACCATCGGAACACGTAAAACGCCAGATCAACCACGCCTACGCCCAGCACTACAGCGCAATGACGGATGTAGGGTTGGTGATGAGGAATTTCAGGTATCTCTAAGCTCTTACAAGAAGGTTCTCACAAACCATTTGTGGTAGAGAAGCAAGATCTTGCGTCTCTACCACCGAGGTGTTTTTGCACACCCAATCGATAGATAATATTGTTACCACGTACCAGTGCGTACCAGTGCGTACCACGGTACGTGCGGTACGCACTGGTACGCATAGCTTGCGCTAACTAAAACACAAATCATATTTAACAAGTATATTTGATCGTGGGTCGCATGTTTCTATATCTACTATGCTTTTCATTGTTTGGCTTTAACGTTTCAGGGCAAACTGTGGTAAATAAGTGCGAGGATATCCTTCCGAAAGATGTACCGCCGCCCTATATATCGAGTGTGAGGCAATATGATTTTCCTGACCATAAACTTCATATTTCATTACCCAAAAATTGGATAGTCAACAAATCGAATACCTATTTAGCTAAAAAATATGGTCATATCTTCGAAGGAATGTGCATGCAAAGCAGAAACCATGAATGTATTACTCCTGGCGTTGAAATGAGCAAAATACCGGCTACAGACACTCTGCTGGCAAGAAAGGTGTATAGATGCATCATCAGTAAGTATAATGACACTTCGTTACTAAGCAACAAGTATGCGCATGCTTCAGGGCACTATGATACAGTTACTATCCACAGTAATGTAGCCCACGGAGCAATGAAATATGATGAAATATTATACACATTCATTGTCGTCCATAACAATGACATCTTCCTATTACTACTGCATTGCGATGCTATCGCCGACAAAAAATATCACAAAAAGTTTATTGCGATTGCCAACACAGTATACTTCGATGATTGATAAAATAACACAACAACAATATGTTTTCAACCCCTAAACGTGTGGTATGGATGGTAGCTGCCTGGGCACTGCTTATGCTCATCAACTACTACTATGTACCCTTTTTTATATTGGGGATAGAATGGCTGGGGTTATGCCTGTTTTTCCTGGTGGCTACCTTGGTGCAGGTAGTAAGGCTGGTAAAGAACGGCAAATCGGGTTGGCTATTCAGGGTACAAAAAACACTACTATTCATTACATTACTCCTGCTCACATTCTATAATATGCCGGGTAAATTGATAGAGAAAGCCGATTGGGCGATCCTTTTTAACCGGCGGATGCAGATAGTAGCACAGGTAAGGAGCGGTGAATTAAAACCCAATGTATCGTGGAACGGATGGGTATGCGAACTGCCCTATGAGTTCCCGGTGGTATCTAACGGCGGCAACGATATAGGCATTGCCAGGAATGCAACCGGCGACACAGTTACAGTCAGTTTCTGGGTATTCCGAAACTTCTTCGATGCACCATCAACCTACTTTGTCTATACTACCGACACTGCCGAGATAAGACATATTGAAAATAAAATAAGAGAAGAACCTGACCATAACTGGAAGCTGCGGGACAACTGGTATCGAACAATGGGTGATTAACAGGCACGTACCAACACGTACCAGTGCGTACCAACACGTACCATGCGTACCACGGTACGTGCGGTACGCACTGGTACGCACTCATTTCTGTCCCCGGGGAGTCTCTCGAAGCATAGCACTGTGCACTGGCGAGGACTCGCCGGTAACCACATGCGTTAGCAAACATCTGTAACCCAACCCGATATCGGCGAGTCCTCGCTACACACCAGGCCAGCGCACGGAGAGACTCCCGAAGACAGAAACATTACTCCCGTAATTTTTCAAGAATATCTCTCCAATTCTCCTTCTATATCCCTTTTAAACTCCTGCCAGTCAACTACAAAACCTGATTGACTATCAACAGAAAAAACATTGATTAGAATACTATTAGCTTTAAAAAAAACTATTAACTCCTCAAGAAAATCATCTAAATCTATCTCAACGATATGTGTGCCTCCGAAAGTATCAATACAACGAGATGCATATTCTTTAGCAGGCCATATCGATACCATTGGCTGAGCATCATACGTTCCCATTATCACGTAGTCGTCATTTTCATCAATAATAGAATACAAATAGCCTTGTCCGGCAATATTTTTTAAAGCGTGTTTGTACCGATCCAAAGGACTAAGTTTAATAACACTCGAAATTTCCTTATCTGTTAGCTTCATATTCTTCTCTTATCTTTTCTCTCCTAATTATCATACTTATACATCCCGATGGTCGCTGGCTGGGACGCCAACAACGGCGCTGGGGAATACTTATTCTAACCACGTACCACACGTACCACACGTACCAATGCGTACCACGCGTACCACGGTACGTGCGGTACGCACTGGTACGCACCCTTATTACCCCATATGCTCCCCGGTGGTCTTTACCAGGCAGCGTTCGGTTTTAAGGAGTTCGTTGTAGCTCTCCAACTGCATGGGCTTTTTGATGCTGTTCACCGTTTTGCGGTTCTGTTTCGATAGTTCCCTACGTTTCATAGTTTCCACAAAGCGGCGCACCTCATCGCGGGTCTCCAGTATTAGGCCGGGTACTTTGGCGGGTTTATGGTCATCGTCAAAGGCTACCATGGTGAAGTACGAGGTGTTGGTGTGCTTCACCACCCTTGTCTTCACATTCTCGCTGGCTACCCTGATGCCCACCACCAGCGATGTATGGCCCACATAGTTCACCGATGCCTTCATAGATACCAGCTCGCCCACCTCTACCGGCGCCAGGAAGTCTACACTGTCTATAGATGCGGTAACACAATACGTACCGGCATGTTTGGAGGCACAGGCATAGGCTACTTTATCCATCAGCGACAGTAATATGCCGCCGTGTACCTTACCGCCAAAATTGGCATAAGAGGGTATCATCAGCTCTGTGATAGTGGTCTTGGATTCCCTTACCGGGCGGAAGTCTGCATGTTCCATACGTTGAAATGTGGTCTTTAGGCCTGTAAAATACGGGAATAATCATATTGTACATTTCTTTTACAACACAGCAGTGACTAAATTTGTTTGCTGCCGGGCCTTAAACAAAGACCGGTGTATGATCATATGAATAGAGTACGGACCCGTCGCCTGTTTGGTGGTTTTGCCCTGGGTATCTTCCTGGTGCTGCTGGTGGGTGCATCGTCGTTCGTGGCGCTGCGCAACCAAACGCACGACGAGGAGTGGCTGAAACACACCTATAAGGTACTGAACAACGTCAACTACATAGAGCAGTTGACGATAGATATGGAGACCGGCCGCAGGGGCTTCCGCTGCACGGGCGATACCACCTTCCTGCAACCCTACTATACATCGCAGCCCAAAGTAGCACCTGCCATAGAAGTGCTGGAAGCATCGGTAGCCGACAACCCGGTACAAAGCAACAAGGTACACGAGCTGGAGGAAAGCCTGGAGACCATAGACTCTCTATGGAAAAGCATCAACATCCATACCATCTACCACGATGACAGCGAAAAATACAAGATAACGATCGCAGAGCGCAAATACATGGACAGGGTGCGTGCCGCAATAACTGACGTGCGCGATACCGAAGGCAAGTTGCTGACACTGCGGGAAGCTAACGAGGAAAAAGCCGTGAGCCAGGCCACATGGGTGCTGATAATAGGCATAACACTGGTGCTGATAATAGTAGGCCGCCTGATATGGGTGATACTGCAGGAACTGAAAAGCCGCATACGTGCCGAAGACATATTGCAGGAGAAAATAGCAGAGGTAGAAAAGGTGAACGAGAACACCCTGAAGGCCAATTGGCTGCTGGAGGGCATAAAGGAGATAAACGGCAGCCTGATAGGGCACGATAACGTACAGTCGCTGTTGCAGGCATGCCTTACCCGCATGGCCGACTATATGGATGCTCCCGCAGGTGCTTTTTACTTTTACGATCCCGAGACACAGCTGCTGGAACAGAAAGGCCGCAGGGCATTACCCGGCAATAAACCCGTTCAGTTGGCCCTGGGCGAAGGCATAGTGGGCGATACCGCCAGCCAGCACGAGATAAAGGTGATTGACAAGATACCTGCCGACTACTGGAAGATAACATCAACATTAGGGGCACAACTGCCTGATACTATCATCTGCACTCCCCTATGGCAAAAGAACGAGCTGAAAGGCGTGATAGAGCTGGCAGTGAACGGCACACATACCGGCAGAGATATGCAACTGCTGGCTGCCGTTACCAACAATATAGCGGTGGCCATAAGCGGTGCCTACAGCCGCGAGCAGGGCGATGTACTGCTGCATAAGGTGCAGGAGCAAAAGGAAGAACTGGAAAGCCAGCAAGAGGAGCTACGGCAGACCAACGAAGAACTGTCGCACCAGACCGAAGTACTACAAGAGTCGGAAGAACAACTGAAGGCACAGGAAGGCGAACTGCGCCAGGTGAACGTGGAACTGGAAGAGAAGTCGGAAGCGATAGAACTGGCCCGCAGAGCATTGGCGCAGAAAGCTACAGAGCTGGAAGCCAGCAACAAATACAAATCAGAGTTCCTGGCCAACATGTCGCACGAGCTGCGCACCCCGCTGAATAGTGTGCTGATACTGGCCAACCTGCTGAGTGGCGACAAGGCCACCAACCTTACCGGCAAGCAGAAAGAGTATGCCCGTATCATCCACAAATCGGGCTCCGATCTCCTCAACCTCATCAACGATATACTGGACCTTTCCAAGATAGAGGCAGGCAAGGTAGAGATGATCATGGAGCATGTAAGCCCGGCAGATATAGCACAAGATATAGACCAGCTGCTGCGCGAACAGGCCAACGATAAGCACATCAACTTCCGCATCACCCTTGCCGATGATCTGCCCGCTACGGTGGTCACAGACAGGCAGCGGCTGGCACAGGTCATCCGCAACCTGTTGTCTAACGCCTTTAAATTCACCCCGCAGCAGGGCGATGTGGAGTTGAAGTTCACTGTTAATAACAATATGCTGTCCGTGGCTGTAAGCGATACCGGCATAGGCATAGCGCAGGAAAAACAACAGCTGATATTCGAAGCCTTTCAGCAGGCCGATGGCTCTACCAGCCGCCGTTTTGGTGGCACAGGCCTGGGGTTGTCCATCAGCAAAGAACTGGTAAAGCGGCTCAATGGCACTATATCGCTGGTAAGCACACCGGGGGCAGGCAGCACCTTCACTGTTACCATACCCGTAGAAGGACAAGTAGGCATAGTACACACACACGAGCTGCCCGGCCATATGCCACAGGAAGTGACCGGCGTAGACCTGGACCATGTGCAGCCACAGCAGGTAATAGGCGATGATAAGGCCAACCTGTCACCGGGCCAGCAATCGGTGCTCATTATAGAAGACGATACGCATTTTGCAGGCATCCTGGTAGACTTTGCCCGCAGCAAGGGCTACAAGACCATAGCCGCCATTACGGGCGAAGAAGGGCTGCTGTACGCTTCAGAATACAGGCCAGCCGCCATCATTCTCGACCTCGGCCTGCCGGGCATCAATGGCCGCAATGTGCTCAGGTTGCTCAAGTCTGACCCCGGGCTGAAGAACATACCGGTACACGTCATCTCATCAGAAGACAGGGGCCTGCAACTGCCGGATAACATAGAAAGCTACTTCCAGAAACCGATGGACACCCACGACCTGGAACGCACCTTCGAGGATATAGGCAACAACATATCTGCCAAGTATAAGAACATACTCATTTTATCGGCCGATAGCAGCGATATAAGGCTGGCCCTCAGAGACCTGGCCATGCGCCGCAATACCGCCATGACCTACGAGTCGGCAGCCGATCTGGACGAAGCCACTACCCTGCTATCGCAAAAGAGCTACGATTGTATTGTGGCCGATATAGGTAAAGACACAGCCGCGGGTATAGCAGCCCTGCAACAACTGAAGGAGCAGGCGCCGGGCATCTACGTGATCACCTGCATTGCCGGCGATGTAAGCGGAGAAGCAGAGAAGCAGATCAGCCGCCTGTCAGACAGTGTTATCCGCCGTTCAGGGCAGTCTATGGGCCGCCTGTTCGATGAGGTGGAACTGTTCCTGCATAAGATCAAACAACCATCAAGAACAGCCCCACACAGCAGCAAAGGCATCATCACCGACGATATACTGCGCGGCAAGACCGTATTACTGGCCGATGATGATATGCGCAATATCTTCGCCCTGTCGGCCATAATGGAAGAGGCAGGCATGAAAGTTGTAGCAGC
>CANGNA010000098.1 GCA_947455215.1 Chitinophagaceae bacterium | reverse complement strand
GGGTAAATTTACTTTTTTATTTCTATCCCCGCGTTGCCCAGTATTTGCAGCTGGCGGCGTATGCTTTCGTTATGTATCTTCTCGTACAGGGCTATTACCAGTTCTTTGTCCAGTCCGGTGATATCGCAGCGGCTGGTCACGCTTTCTATCATTTCGCGCCAGCGGGCCGGCTGATAGGCGGTCATATTGGCGGTTTTCTTTATCTCCCCCACCTTCTCGCTCAGTTCCATGCGCTTGGCCAGCAGGTCCAGTATCTCCACGTCTACAGCGTCCATCTGCTGGCGCAGGTATTCCAGTTGCACCTGCACGCCCATATCATTGGTAAACTCATCGCGTACCACCAGTTTGCTGAGCAGATCACCCAGTTGGGCCGGTGTTATCTGCTGGCGGGCGTCTGTCCAGGCCTCGTCGGGGTTGATGTGTGTCTCTATCATCAGGCCGTCAAAGTGCATGTCCATGGCTTTTTGTGCTACCTCGGCTATGCGCACGCGCTTGCCGCTGATGTGGCTGGGATCACAAATGATAGGCAACTCGGGCCTGCGCCTGCGCAGCTCTATGGGTATGGGCCAGTTGGGCTGGTTGCGGTAGCCTACCGGGGTATTGTAACCCGAAAAGCCACGATGTATTGCAGCCACATTGGTAATGCCTGCCGCCTCGAAACGCTCTATAGCACCCACCCACAATTCAACATCGGGGTTCACAGGGTTCTTTACCAACACGGGGATGTCAATGCCCTTCACCGCGTCGGCCAGGTGCTGCACGTGAAAGGGGTTGACCGTAGTGCGCGCGCCTACCCACAGCGCATCGGCACCATACTTCAGCGCCAGCTCTACGTGGGCCGGTTCGGCCACCTCTACTGTATATTTAAAGTTGTATAACTGCTTTGCTTCCAGCATCCATTGCAGCGCCTGCTCGCCATTCCCCTCAAACGATCCCGGCCTGGTGCGTGGCTTCCACACACCCGCGCGATACATATCTATGCCCAGCGGTGCCAGCCCCTCTGCCGTCTGCAATACCTGCTCGCGTGTTTCCGCGCTGCAAGGCCCTGCAATAATGAACGGCTTCCCTGTTTTAAAAAAAGACATACGCAAAGGTAGGGGATATGGAAAGATGGTGAAAAGTTAAAAAGGGAGATATGCCGCCGCTAAACAAAGCCCCAATTAAAAACGGCCCCATCGGGGCCGTTCTATATTATTTCTTCAGTGTTATTTTCAGTGTGCCTTTCTGCGAGTCGTCGTTGACGGTTTGTAGCAATACGCAGGTGGTTTTGCTCAGCGACAGGATCTTGATGGTGTCGGGGCCAGCCTCGGTTTTGGTAGCAATGTTGCTGCCCGATACTGTGTAGGTGCGGTTATCGGATATGCCGCCTATGAAGCTGGTCATGGTGCCATTCTTGAACTCCATAAAGTCGTCATCGCCGCCGGGTTGTGGTTCTTTTGTTTCTTCGCCGTCAGAGTTTTTAATGTCCACATCTACATGGTCTACTTTCCATTTACCTTCCAGGTCGGCTGGGTTTACGGCTGCGGCCGGGGCAGCAGCTGTAGGTTTGGCTGCGGGTGCAGCCGCTTTACCCTTGCTCTGGGCCATGGCATTGCCGGATATGGCAGTAAACAGGACAAACATAGCGGGGATAACCATCTTTTTCATAATAGTATGCGTTTTAGAACTACGTAAATCTCTGCAAATTACCCCACACCACCAAACAAATGGTCATGTGTAGGGGATATCAGGGTGCTACCACACTGCTTTTTGAGTGTCGCTGTTGCGCTGTTTTTGCGAGGCTCTGAAAAATTTTTGTAAAATTTATTATTGATAATCAATTAGTTACAACGCATGCTTAAAAAATCTTAATGAAATATTTGGTGCAATCGGATAGCGGTCATACTTTTGCCATCCCAAAAATCGGGGCGTTTTTGACGCACAGAATTAGGGAATAACGAATAAAGTAAAATTATACACTGACAATGAGACATTTAAGTTTTAAAACACAGTCTGCTAACGAAACTATCGTAAAGCGCGACTGGTATGTTGTTGACGCTACTAACCAGACCCTGGGTCGTATGTCATCTAAGATAGCTTCAACACTGCGTGGCAAGAACAAGCCATATTACACTCCTCACTTCGATTGCGGCGATTACGTGATCGTGGTAAATTCAGGTAAAGTAAAGCTGACCGGCAACAAACTTGAAGATAAGGAATACCAGACATATTCTTTGTATCCGGGTGGCCAGAAGATCGAAACTGCTAAGGAAATGATCAACCGCCGTCCTAACCTGATGATCGAGCGCGCTGTAAAGGGCATGCTTCCTAAGAATCGTCTGGGTCGTGCTATGTACAAGAAATTATTCGTTTACGAAGGCGCTGAGCATCCACATGCTGCACAGACACCTAAAGAAATGAAATAATCAGATCGTAACAATCCTTATTTAAGAATAAATAAACATTCCGGATAAAAATGGAAAAACAGAAAAATGCCGTTGGCCGTCGTAAAGAAGCCGTTGCACGCGTTTACCTGAGCAAGGGTACCGGCAACATCACGGTTAACAACAAAGAATATAAAAATTACTTTCCTATCATGTACCTGCAGAACCAGGTAGAGCTTCCTTTGAAGACCATTGAAGCAATGGACCAGTTCGACGTTGTAGTAAACGTACAGGGTGGTGGCCCTAAAGGCCAGGCGGAAGCGATAAAGATGGGCCTGAGCCGCGCACTGTGCGAGGTGAATGCTGAATATCGCCCGATGCTGAAGAAACAACACCTGCTTACCCGCGATAGCCGTTCTGTTGAACGTAAGAAATTCGGTAAGGCTAAGGCACGTCGTAGCTTCCAGTTCTCTAAACGTTAATGGATGCCTGGAGGCACTTGTGCCTCTACTATTCAAACAATTTTTTACAATCAAGAAATCATTCAAATGGAAGATAATAAAACATTACACCAACAGCTCCTGGAAGCTGGTGTTCACTTCGGCCACCTGAAGAAAAAATGGAATCCAAAAATGTTGCCATACATCTTTGCTGAAAAGAATGGCATCCATATCATAGATCTTAACAAAACTATCGAAGGCCTCGAAGAAGCTGCAGCAGCAATGAAATCTATCGCTAAGAGCGGTAAGAAGATCATGTTCGTAGCTACTAAGAAACAGTCTAAAGAAATAGTGGCTGAAGCAGCAGCAAAGGTGAATATGCCTTTCGTTACTGAGCGTTGGTTGGGCGGTATGCTCACTAACTTCCAGACCATTCGTAAGAGTGTAAAGAAGATGCTGAGCATCGAAAAAATGCTGCAGGACGGCACTATGGACAGCGTTACCAAGAAGGAGCGCCTAACCCTTACTCGCAGCAAAGACAAAATGGAAAAAGTACTGGGTGGTATCAGCCAGATGGGCCGCACTCCTGCAGCGCTGTTCATCGTGGATATCAGCCACGAACATATCGCACTGGCAGAAGCTAAGCGCCTGGGTATCACTACCCTTGCTATGGTGGATACCAACAGCGACCCTACTAAGGTTGACTTCGCTATCCCTTCTAACGATGACGCTACCAAGTCTATCGCTATCATCACTAACTACCTTACTGCTGCCATCATGGAAGGTCTGCAGGAAAGGGCTTCTGTAAAGGATGAAGAAGAAACAGAAGAAGTGAACGAAAGGGCACGTGGCATGGAAGTTACCGACGAAGACAACGAAGGTGGTCGTCGTGGTGGCCGTGGCCGTGGTGCAGCAGCAGGCGGTGGTAACAACGCAGGTGGCCCTGGTGGCAACCGTGGCGGTGGTGCTAACCGTGGCGGTGGCGGCAACCGTGGTGGTGGCGCAGGTGGCAACCGCGGTGGCGGTGGCAGCCGTCCGGCTCCAGCTAAGCGCTAATTAAAAATACGCTGAAAAGTATCGGTATCTGCCATGGGTTCGACAAGTTCACCATGACAAATGCCGGTAAACAATAACACTTTATTAAAGCCCCGCGTTTGGGGCTTTAATGATAAAAAGTGAACTTTGCACACCGTTTGCAAAAGCGGCATTATATTTTAAACAAATAAATTCAAAAATATACAATGAGCACAGTTACAATAACTGCAGCAGAAGTAAACAAGCTGCGCCAGCAGACAGGCGCCGGTATGATGGATTGCCGTAAGGCCCTGACAGAGAGCAACGGCGATTTTGAAGCTGCTATCGACTACCTGCGTAAGAAAGGCCAGAAAGTTGCTGCTAACCGCAGCGACCGCGACGCTAAAGAAGGTGTTTCTATAGCTAAGGCTTCTGCAGACAATACTTATGGTATCCTGGTGAACCTCAGCTCTGAGACCGACTTCGTTGCCAAGAATGCAGAATTCATCGCTTTCGCTAACGAGATCGCTGACATTGCACTGGCTTCTAAGGTTGCTTCTATCGACGACCTGAAGGCACAGCCAATGGCCGGCGCTACAGTAGGCGAAAAGCTGCTGGAAAACGTAGCTAAGATCGGCGAGAAGATCGACATCGTTCGCTTCGAGCAGGTATCTGCTGCTGCTGTTGTTCCTTACATCCACTCTAACTACCGCATCGGTGTTCTGGTTGGTCTTAACCAGCCTGCTACCGACGCTATCATCTCGGCAGGTAAAGACGTAGCTATGCAGATAGCTGCTATGAACCCGCTGGGTGTTGACGCTGACAGCGTTTCTGCTGATACCATTGCCCGCGAAAAAGCGATAGCTATGGAGCAGGTTGCTGCTGAAGGTAAAACAGGCGACATGGCTGAGAAAATAGCTATGGGTAAGCTGAACAAATTCTTCAAGGAGAACACACTGTTGCCACAGGCTTTCGTTAAGGACGCCGGTAAAACAGTTGGCGATTACCTGAAGAGTGTATCTGCCGGCCTTACTGTTACTACTTTCGTACGTGCTGCAGTAGGCGCTTAATTTTTACAGTAAATAAACTACCATACGCCGGCTCCTGAAAGGGAGCCGGTTCTTTTTTTGCCATTTCCGGAAGAACCAGATCAGGAACAACGCTGCGCCTATCCACTGTAGTGCCCATTTCTTTTGTGCCGTGATGTGCAGGCTCTGAATGATGTAGTGCGCTGAAAATGTGGGTATGACTGCAGCTGCCAGCACAACAAAACTGCTGGCCACCCATACCCGCTCATGGTCGCCGATAAGAAAGCTACCCGCAAATTCTGCCAGTGCTATCAGGCTCGAAATAATACCCAATACCAGGAATGGAGTGAAGGTTTTACTGGTCATACATAACAAATGCCGGTTGCCAACACAAGGTAACCTAAAATGGGGCTATTTTTCGGTTGATAGGTGCGGTTATTATAGCAGGCTGCAACGGTTGTAACCCTTTGTGGATAATATTTTTGGGTTATTTACAGAATATTTCTACAAACTAAAATCAAATTGACTTTTTTTGAAATTAATTCCTATCTTTGCACATTCAAAAAAGTGTCGTTTATTTAAAAATTTTGATGCAAATGTCTCATTTATCAACTGAAAAGAAAGCAAACATTTTCAAAACCTTCGGTGGTGCGGAAACAAATACAGGATCCATCGAAGCGCAGATTGCTATGCTTACAGAGCGTATCAATCATATCTCCCAGCACATGAAGACCAACAAGAAGGATTTCTCTTCTAACCGTGGCCTGTTAGTAATGGTTGGTCGCCGCAAACGTTTATTACAATATCTCAGCAACAACAATCTGAGCTCTTATCGCGCTCTTATCGAGAAGCTGGGTATCCGCAAATAATGCTTTTTACCTCTTGACTGTTCCCAACTATCACAGTTGGGAATTGTTTTTTTATGACTTTTATAAATTTTGATGACGTATGATCCCAAGTCCAATTTCCGTATCTTACAAACTAGCTGACGGACGGGAAATTTCAATCGAGACGGGCCGCATGGCCCGCCAGGCCGATGGCTCCGTAGTGGTGCGCATGGGCGACTGTATGATCCTTGCTACCGTAGTAGCTAATACAGAACCTAAACCGGGACAATCTTTCTTCCCGCTTACTGTTGATTACCAGGAAAAATTTGCTTCTGCAGGCCGTATACCAGGCTCTTTCTTTAAAAGGGAAGCAAGGCTGAATGATTACGAGATACTGATCTCCCGCCTTATAGACCGCGCACTGCGCCCATTGTTCCCCGATGATTATTTCTGCGATGTGCAGGTACTCGTTACCCTTATCTCTTCTGATGCTGAGGTAATGCCTGATACCCTGGCCTGCCTGGCCGCATCTGCTGCGCTTGCAGTATCTGATGTGCCTATCCAGGAGATCATCTCTGAAGCTCGTGTGGCGCGTATTGCCGGCGAATTCAAAGTAAACCCCAGCCGCACCGAGCTGGCTGCTGCCGATGTGAATATGATCATCGCTGCAACCAAGGACAACATCATGATGGTGGAAGGTGAAGCTAAGGAGTGCGACGAAGCTACATTGATCAAGGCTATTGAACTGGCACATGCTGCCATCAAGGAGCAGATACAACTGCAGGAAGAGCTGCGCGCCAAGGTAGGCAGCCCGGCCAAGCGCGAATACACAAAACCATACACCAATCCTGAGCTGGAAGCTAAAATAGCGGAGTTTGCAAAGGAAAAGATATACACTGTAGCTAAGGCTGCTATGGGCAAGCACGAGCGTGGCGACGCGTTCAAGGCTATCCGTAAAGAGTACGAAGCACAGTTCACAGAAGAGAATCCATTGCCTGATGCTGACAAGGCATTGGTAGGCATGTATTTCCACGACCTGGAGAAGGACGTGATCCGTAAGATGATGATAGACGAAAAGGTGCGCCTGGATGGCCGTAGCCTGGAGCAGGTTCGCCCGCTCACTATCGAGACTGACGTATTGCCTTCACCACATGGTTCTGCACTGTTTACACGTGGCGAAACACAGTCGCTCACTACCGTTACCCTGGGTACTGTAGATGATGAGCTGCTAAGCGAAACAGCTGCCACCAGCGACTACGTGAAGTTCATGCTGCACTACAATTTCCCTCCGTTCTCTACAGGCGAGGTGAAGATGATGCGCGGACAGAGCCGTCGCGAAGTAGGCCATGGCAACCTTGCTATGCGCTCGCTGAAGCAGATGATGCCTGCAGAATATCCTTACACAGTACGTGTAGTATCTGATATCCTGGAGTCTAACGGTTCTTCTTCTATGGCTACTGTTTGTGCCGGTTCCCTGGCGCTGATGGATGCCGGTGTACCATTGCCTAAGCACGTAAGTGGTGTGGCTATGGGCCTGGTGGCCGAGAATGGCAAGTTCGCAGTACTTACAGACATACTGGGTGATGAAGATCACCTGGGTGATATGGACTTTAAAGTTACCGGTACCCGCGATGGTATCTGCGGTATACAGATGGACATCAAGTGCGATGGCCTGAGCATGGACATCATGATGCAGGCACTGGAGCAGGCTAAGCGTGGCCGTCTCCATATCCTGGATGCGATGTACAACACCATCCCTCAGACACGCGACGACCTGAAGCCTCAGGCACCACGTATCGAACAGTTCTCTATAGACCGTGAGTTTATTGGTGCGGTGATAGGCCCTGGTGGTAAGGTGATACAGGAAATGCAGCGCGAAACCGGTGCTAAGATCAATATTGAAGAAGTTGGCGACCAGGGTGTCATCAAGATATTCTCTGCCAACAAAGAAAGCATTGATAAGGCTAAGAGCTGGATAAAGAGCATAGTAGCGATACCGGAAATAGGCGAGACCTACGAAGGTACTGTGAAGAGCATCGTACCATTCGGTGCGTTCATCGAGTTCATGCCGGGTAAGCAGGGCTTGCTGCACATAAGCGAAGTAAGCTGGAAGCGCCTGGAAACACTGGACGGTGTACTGAAGGAAGGCGATACGGTAAAGATAAAGCTGGTAGGTACAGACCCTAAAACGGGTAAGCTGCGCCTGAGCCGCAAAGTGCTGATGCCAAAGCCTGAAGGTTACGTAGAGCCTGCACCGCGCGAAGAGCGTGGCGAAAGGGGCGAACGTGGTGACCGTGGCCCACGCCGTGATGGTGGTGACCGTGGTCCGCGCCGTGAAGGTGGCCCACGTGGTGACCGCCGCGAAGGTGACCGTGGCCCACGCCGCGAGCACAGCAACGGTAACAATAATGACAACAACAACCAGCCTGCTCCTGAAGTTGCGCCGGCTCCTGCACCACAGGACAACACCAGCGACGACGATATGAAGCTGTAATTGGTTTTAAAGTTTTAATAAACGAACAGCCCCGCTCGATGAGTGGGGCTGTTCGTTTTACAATAACTTAAGTTAAGATTTTTTCGTAACTTAGTTTTTATAATTTCAAATCATGATAACTATTTCATTTATCAACATGAAAGGTGGTGTTGGCAAAACAACGTCAGTTGTTGAAATTGCGGCTATTCTCGCAAAGGAGCACAACAAAAAGGTGTTAGTAATCGATATGGATCCACAAACCAATGCAACACTGTCATTAATTAGTTTTGAAGAATGGGAGAAAATCAAGGATACTTCAACAATTGCTGATGTGTTAGGTATGAATAAAAGTGCTTCGTCAAGAGATGACGAGTTTGACATAAAAGATGCTATTATTGAAAGTGTAGGCGGAATACCAAATTTGGACTTAATTCCATCTCATTTAGAACTTACATTCCTTGATTTAGATTTGGTATCGGTAGCAGCTCGAGAAAGCATTCTGAAAAATCAAATCGACAACAGTGATTTGGATTATGATTTTATTTTGATAGACTGTCCGCCCAACTTGACACTTGCACCTCAGAACGCTCTCGTTATAAGTGACTATATAATAGTTCCTGTTGTTCCAGAAATATTTCCGGCAATTGGATTACCACTATTAGTTAATCGAGTAAAAAAATGGAAAAAGAGCTTTAGAGATTGTAAAGTCGAGTTTTTAGGAATGGTTTTTACCAAAGTCGATGGTAGGTATAATATTCATGCCCAACAAATGGTTGCATTGAGAAAGGAGAAAGTTATTCCATGTTTTTCAACAATTATTCGGCAAAATGTCGACGTAAGTAAGTCTGTTGCTTATCACAAACCTGCAACGGTTGTTTATCCCTATTGTAGCGGTGTTCAGTCATATAGAAATTTGGTTAAGGAGATATTACGTAAAATACCATAAGAATGGAAAATATACAACTGAAAAAACTTGAAGAAATATTCAAAGAACTCTCAATATATGAGAAAAGGGGGCTTGATACATCTTCTTTGAAAATATTTATAAAAGATTTCAAGGAGTTCCTAAAATCTAATTATTCTAACAATAACACGAGTGCTGACGAGTTACCTCTGGATAATAAGTTGAAAATAATACGACTATTTTTAGAAGATAAAAAGGTCTTTCCGACCATAAACGATATAATCGTATTTGCTAATGATAACTTAGGAATTGAATTTCGCGATCAAAAGGAAAAAAGAGAAGTAACTATCAATCGAATTATTAAAAGAATTGTAGATAGCCCTGAATTAAAAGAAGCACTAAAAAAAGCAGTGCTTGCAAAGAGAAATGAAAAGTTGCATAAAGCCCGCACTACTAACATAAAAAAAGAAATCATTTCCGCAGAAACGTTTGGTAAGTGGGCGGAAATAATTAAAAATATATAATGGAACAGCAGTTGCTATTAAAGGCGAAGAAAGACCTGCCTAAATATTTGAACGAGTTCAATAATTTTTGGAATCTTACAGCAAATCATATTTTAGATGAAGACTTGTCAAATTGCTACCATACAAGTATTTTGTTTAAGAATTGGCAAGTTTCGCTCAATTATATAGGTATATCAAAAGTAAACTCTATATTTTTTGAGGTTCATGAAGACATAAATGCATCATTGTTTCATGCCTATTTTGGGAACTATAGATCTGCCCATATGCATTTGCGAAGCGTCATCGAACTTTCGCTTCAAATATTATATTTTTATCAACATGAAGTTGAATACTTGCAATGGCAAAATGGTGAATTTAGAATTAAGCATGACGAGTTGTCGGGATATTTAAAACGTCATCCTAATTTACAAGTTCCTGAAGTTGAAAATCTGTTAAATCAGATTACAGTTGAATGGAAGAAATTTTCAAAGCACATTCATGCTGAAACGCCTCTTTTCTTTCAAACTGAATTGGAATCTAAAAAGACAAAGAAAATATCAAAAAGGGATTTCAATATTTGGAAAGGGAATTATTTGAAAACAGGATATCTAATCAATTTACTATTCTTAATTTTTTACAGAGATAAATTAACGCGTTTTCAAACAAAGCCGCGAGAGTTACTACTTTTGAATTTAAAACCCCGCGATTTCAATGTACTCGGGATTGAAATCTAAATCTACCCTATCGCATGACCTCTGCAGCAGCAACTTTTGTAATTGGATAAATGCATTAGCGTTCAACTAGTTCTGCTGATGGACAAGCTAACGGCTAGGAAGTTCACCTCACTCCCCCATCGCCTTCTTCACTCTCGTCTCTGCTTCTTCAAGTGATATACCGTTATAATAGTTGTGTACAAACGGGTGGTCCTGGCCTTGATGGGGTACTATCTCCGGGCGGTGACCGTTACCAGTTGTTTGTATGCGCATGACTATGCCGGTGGTAGTGGTAGTATAGCCGGGTATCCACGTGCTCAGGTAGCCCATATACTTGCCCTTATGTTCCTCCGCATCCAGGTGCTCGGTATAGTCATTAAAACTTGTTTCGCTTACCGATACCCATACGCCGTATTGCAGCCGGTCGTCGTGCCCGGTGATCTTCTGGTTCAGTACTGTTCTTATAAAGTAGTCGGTCTGGTTGTCGTAGGCCAATATGCAGAGGTCGCTGGTTAGCTTTTTTACAAATTTTTTCCTGTCCTCTATGCTCAATATGTAATAGTATTGAGGGGCATCAAAAGCTATTGCGGGCAGTTCATCGTGCGTTTGGCCGCACTGTGTGCAGGTATATGGCATGGCGCAATATTACGGCAAAAAAGTACTCGCCGGAAGTCGCTTACCAAACCACCACATACTTGTGCTTATCCATAGGTATGCTACCCCGGTAGCGCGAATCGAAAGCATTGTGCCTGTTATCGCTTACTACAAAGTAATGCCCGGCGGGCACGGTTATAGGGCCAAACTGATCCGCATTCCAGGGCTTGTTCCACTGTTTCTGCATGAACTCATCCTGGTAGTCTGTTTTATAGATAAGAAGTTGGGCAGGCACCTTATGCTGCCTGATAGTAGCTTCGGTAGCAAATACCATAGCATCGGCACCGGATACCCCCGGTACACCAGCTGTCACCACATCCTGTTCATTAAACTCGTCGGTATATTTCTGTGGTACTATATAAGCGTTGTATAATGTGCGGCCTGCGTCAGCATTCTTATCATTTACATACAGCACGCCATCTTTCATTTCCACTTTGTCGCCGCCCGCGGCTACCATGCGGCTTACAAACATCTCGTCTTTGCCGCTGCTCTCATCAAAGGACTCAAAGCATACCAGGTCATTTACCTTAGGCGTTTTAAAGCGATAGCCAAGAATATATTCGTTGGCTTTGATGGCCGGCATGCAGGCTACTGTTGGCGTCTTCATCAGGTTAATGATGCCCGCCACTCTTAGTGCCGCATACCCAACAAGGGGTATCGTCACTATCAGCGAACCTGCCAGGATCAACTTTTGTTTTAGTTTCATCGAAGAGAGATATACCCCTAAGATAGTCAGATTTAGCGTACTGCCGGAAGCGGTTGGTCTACCTATTGGTTCAGCATATGGGTGTTCATACCTTGTAAAAAGGTCTGTATGTCAGCGCTGCTGCTGTTCTGGTCGCCTTCAAAATACCACTTATACTCTACGCCGTCCTTCTTGGTCATTACCAGGAGATAGCCGGCATCAGGGAAATAAGCGCCGATATG
>CANGNA010000097.1 GCA_947455215.1 Chitinophagaceae bacterium | reverse complement strand
CCATCGCAGATACGTGCCTTCAGCCTGATAGGTGGCCGCAGAAGCCTTGCGGGCTCACTGATAGGTGGCCTGCCCGAGACCCAGGAGATGCTGGACTATTGTGCGGAACATAACATAGTATCGGATGTAGAGGTGATCAACATCAACTACATTAATGAAGCGTATGAACGTATGCTGAAAGGCGATGTGAAGTACAGGTTTGTGATAGATATGGCTACTTTGTAATTGATCATCAGGCAGACATGGCACACTTTTGAAGTGTGCCATGTCTTTTATAGTTCGCAAGCCTCTTCGGCGCAATGCATTTTTTCGGACTCCAGTTCGAGAGTGGCGTGGGCTATATTCATGTGTAGCAGCTCGTGCTTGATGTGCTGCACCAGTTTCATCTTCTCATCGAAAGAGAGTGTATCGCTCAACACTACGTGGGCAGTCAATGCATTTTCTGAGGTACTCATGGCCCATACATGGGTGTGGTGCATGTGCTTTACACCGTCCATGCGCATCACCTTTTCCTCTATCTCTTTGATATGGATATCTTCAGGCACTGCGTCCATACTCAACCTCAGGCTATGTACCAACAGCGACCATGTACTGAAGAGAATGACCACAAGAATAGCAATGCTCACAGCACCATCGAGCCAATACCAACCGGTATATTTAATGGCCACCCCGGCCAGCACCACGCCCAGTGATACTGCGGCATCGGCCATCAGGTGCAGGTAGGCGCTACGGCTGTTGAGCTCGTGCGTATTGCGCATGAATAACAGGGCAGATCCAAAATTGACGAGAATGCCCACACCGGCAACGATAGCCATAATGCCGCCTTCCAATGGCACGGGGTGCGTGAGCCGCACCACAGATTCGTAGCCCAGCAGGCCGACAGATACTAACAGAATGACCGCATTACCAAGCGCAGCCAGTATGGTGGTCTTCTTATAACCGTATGTATAAACACCCGAAGGCTTGACCCTTGCCAGCCTGAATGCAGCAAGAGAGAGCAATAAGCCTGCCACATCGCCAAGGTTGTGCCCGGCATCGGACAACAAGGACATGCTATGGTTTGCAAACCCCATGACTGCCTCTGCCACTACATAAGCACTGTTCAGTATCACCCCGCCAATAAAGGCACGGTTAGTGGCATCAGCCGCACTGATAGCGTGGTGGTGGTGCCCTTCGTGATCATGATCGTGGTGGTGATCGTGCATGACAATGCTTTACTACAAAGGTACATATACCGTGCCGTAAGCATGATGACCTTAGTTACGTTTGTTCCATATCTCCCAGCCAGCCAATGCCTGCAGGTGCAGCATATCCAGACCGTTCTTTGTAACAGCGCCTTGTGCGGCGGCCTGCTTCATGAACTGCGTTTCGGAAGGGTTGTAAATGAGATCATATGCCAGGTGTTGTGGCCCGATGCCTTCATAAGGTATGGGTGGTGCAGTACCTACATTGGGATACATACCCAGAGGCGTAGTATTAACAATGAGTTTGTGGCGAGCGATGATCTCGGGCGTCAGCTGATCGTAGGTTATGCAATTGATGGCTTCGCTGCGGGACACCAACTTATACATGATACCCAACTGTTTCAACACGTAGGCTACAGCGTGTGCGGCACCGCCGGAGCCCAGTATCAGCGCCCTATCCTGCCACTGCTGTAACAAAGGACGAAGGCTGTGGCCGAAGCCAATGATGTCGGTATTATAACCAATGGTATTGCCATCGCGAATGGCGATACAGTTGACCGCGCCCACCTTTTGTGCGGCGGGGTCGATCTCGTCGAGCAAAGGCATTACTGCCTGTTTGTACGGGATGGTGACGTTAAGCCCCTTTAACTGAGGATCACCGGAGATCAATTCCTTCAGCAGATGGATATCGCTGAGCGGGTATGCCTGGTAAACAGCATCAATACCCTCCTGGCCGAACTTGTCGTTAAAAAAGCCGGGAGAAAATGAATGCGATAAAGGATAGCCGATTATACCGTAGTGGGCGCTCATGAAGTAAGAGATGAATCGCCGTACAGATTGTATATCTCCTCTATACCGGCCAGTATCTTAGGGAAGTCTATCTCCAGGTTCACCAGTCTGCCGGTGTACATATCGAATACCCATCCGTGCACGGTTATTTCCCTGTCGTGATAAGCCTGCTGTACCACGGCTGTTTTGATGATGTTCACGCATTGCTCCTGCACGTTCAACTCTACCAGCCTGTTGTAGCGGGTCTGTTCGTCGGTAATGGCGCCCAGTTCTTCCTTATGCAGGCGATATACATCGCGTACGTTGCGCAGCCACGGGTTGAGAATACCCAGGTCTTTAGCCTCCATGGCCGCCTTGATACCGCCACAGTTGTAGTGACCGCAGACAATGATGTGGTTCACCTTGAGGTATTTAACTGCATATTCCAGTACCGACATCACATTCAGGTCCACATTATTGACCAGGTTGGCAATATTGCGATGAATGAAGGCTTCGCCGGGTTGCAGTCCCATCAATTCTTCGGCTGTTACACGGCTATCGGAACAACCTATGTACAGAAACTCAGGCGTTTGCCCTTTAGAGAGGTTCTCGAAATAATTGCTGTCGATAGCCAGTTTTTCCTGTATCCACTCTTTATTGGTCTGGAATATCTCTTCTATGCGTTTCATTGGATCTAAGATTTTATATCCACAATGGGTATTTGCAAAAAACGCCCTGCACAATGCAGGGCGTTGTATATTAATTGGTTATGCATTATTACGGTGCAATAGCGAAGCTGGTGTTGCACTTATCACCTTCGTCCATACGGATCAGTGTAAGGTGGTTAGTTTCCACCATTGGCACAGTGTATTTGGCAGTAGCGCCAGTTTTTGCCTTCTTCAGGGTCAGCACTACATTACCTACCTCATCGGTAGTTATTGAATAAGTACCGGTTTCGCGCGGATTGTCGCGTGTATCCCTGTAAGTTTTGTCGTAAGTACCGTAATTAAGATTGTTGATGTTACCCGGAGTAAGCTTGAGGGTAGAAAAATACTTGATGTAGTGACCGTCGTTGGTGCTTGTCACCTTGTCGGGGCATTTCATAGCTACAAAGTACCAGGTTTTATCCAGCAGTTCGGCCCTGTTAATGGTTTGAGCGAACAGGCCACCTGGCAGGGCCAGCAGGCAAACAAGAAGCATGTTTTTCAACATATTTTTCATCTTTAGCATTTTTCTTCGGAGTAAAAATAGTAAAAGCAGATTATTTTTCTGCATTCTCAGGGCAAGATAATGAATATTATTTAAGGAAGGTAATAAATGAGGGGCTTGTACGATGGTGGCTGTAGGCAAACTCCCCGATAACACATTAAATATTTATAACACAGCTTACCGAAACCCGGTGTTGATAGTAACGGTATATTGGCCATTGATGGCAACCGGTTTTATTGTGAAATTTTCAACTATAAATAACCTAATTTTACAAAAACAGGTGTGAGATGAGCGTAAATGAACGGAGGGCAGATATAATAGAGCAAATAAATGCCATTGAAGATGAAGCCACATTGTCTATCCTTCAAGAGGCAATCGGCTATTATGCCACAGGGCAAAAAGACATTACGGATGGGCTTTCTAAGAAAGACTTTGATGAATTGAAAGTGATAGCTGAAGAACCCTTTGATAAAGACACAGTTTCTGAAGAAGAGTTTAAGCAAATATTCTCCAGGTGGCGTACAAAATAGTTTTCAAGAAAAGATTCAATAGCGATTTAGAAGCAGTTCTCGATTATCTTGAAGAAGAATGGGGAAAAAGTGTGGCTGATGCATTTTTATTAAAGTTAGAAAGCACTATTGATTCCTTGAGGCAAAATGCATTTATAGGCGCACCCACTAATAAAATAAAAGACACCAGGGGATTGTCGATCAGTTCTCACAACAGGCTGTTTTATAGAGTTCAGGGCAATAGCATAAATATTCTTCGGCTATTGGATACCAGAAAAAAGAACTATTCCAAGTAGCTATTTTATTGACATATGCTTGCGTAATCCCTTGATAAGTATTCGCCGCTTCTATACCTTTTCGCCCGTTAATCACTAACTTTGCACAGCTTTTCATATAATTATTAATAAGTATGTCTTATTCTATAAAGAATAAAGTGCGCCTGGTGACGGCTGCATCACTTTTTGACGGGCACGATGCCTCTATCAATATCATGCGCCGCGTAATGCAGGCCAGCGGTGCCGAGGTGATACACCTGGGCCATGACCGTAGTGTGCAGGAGGTGGTAGATTGTGCGATACAGGAGGATGCCAATGCAATAGCGATAACCAGCTACCAGGGCGGCCACGTAGAATACTTTAAATATATGTACGACCTGCTGAAACAGGCAGGCTGCGGACACATAAAAATATTTGGCGGCGGCGGAGGTGTGATACTGCCAGATGAGATAGCTGAACTGGAAGCCTACGGCATCTGCCGTATCTACAGCCCGGACGATGGCCGTAAGATGGGCCTTCAGGGTATGATAGATGACCTGCTGGAGAAAAGCGACTTCCCGACCGGCCAACAGCTGAACGGAGAAGTAGGTCATGTGGCTGAGAAGGATGTTAAATCTATTGCCCGACTGATATCTGCTGCTGAGAACTTCCATGATATGCCTGAAACACAGGTGGCCATGAAGAACATTGCAGAACAGGCTGCTAAGTCTAAAACACCGGTACTTGGTATTACCGGTACGGGTGGTGCGGGTAAAAGCTCGCTAGTAGATGAGATCGTTCGCCGGTTCCTGATAGATTTTAAAGACAAGAACATAGGCATCATCTCTGTTGACCCATCGAAGAGGAAGACAGGTGGTGCATTGCTGGGTGACCGTATCCGTATGAACGCCATCCGCAACAGCCGTGTATATATGCGCTCTATGGCTACGCGCCAGAGCAACCTGGCCGTATCGAAGCACATACTGGACGCGGTGAACATATTGAAGGCTGCACATTACGACCTGATCATCCTGGAAACATCGGGCATTGGCCAGAGCGATACGCAGATAACTGACTATTGCGATCTGAGCCTGTATGTGATGACACCTGAATATGGTGCCGCTACCCAGCTGGAAAAAATAGACATGCTGGACTTTGCTGATGTGGTTGTCATCAACAAATTCGATAAGCGCGGTGCACTGGATTCTTTGCGCGATGTGAAGAAGCAATACCAGCGCAACCATAAGTTGTTTGACCAGAACCCGGATGATATGCCGGTATATGGCACCATAGCATCACAGTTCAACGACCCGGGCACCAATACCATGTACAAAGCCCTTGTAGATGCCATTGCCAACAAAACAGGTGCTCCGCTGCACTCGCAGTATCTGATCACTGACGAGATGAGCGAGAAGATATATATCATTCCTCCGAGCCGTACCCGCTACCTGAGCGAAATAGCAGAGAACAACCGCAAGTACGACAAATGGGCGAAAGACCAGAGCATGGTTGCCCAGAAGCTCTTCGGCATTAAGAAGACAATTGAGGTATTGCAGGCCAGCGATACGGAAGATAAAGACCGACTGGTGAAGACCCTGCAGGAAGTATACAGCAAAACAGAGCTGGAACTTGACCCGAAGAACCGGGTATTGCTGGAAGGCTGGGAAGACAAGAAGAAGCAGTACACAGATGAGTTCTATCGCTTCAAGGTAAGAGATAAGGAACTGAAGATAAAGACACATACAGAATCGCTGAGTCACCTGCAGATACCTAAGGTAGCCGTGCCACGCTACGAGGCATGGGGCGAGATACTGCAGTGGGCACTGGCCGAGAATTTCCCGGGTGAGTTCCCATATGCAGCTGGTATCTATCCGTTCAAACGTGAGGGTGAAGACCCGACGCGTATGTTTGCGGGCGAAGGTGGCCCAGAGCGCACCAACAAACGCTTCCACTATGTGAGCAAGGGATTGCCGGCCAAGCGCCTGAGCACTGCCTTTGATAGTGTTACACTCTACGGCCAGGACCCTGACCACCGCCCGGATATTTATGGCAAGGTAGGTAATAGCGGTGTGAGCATAGCCAGCCTGGACGATGCTAAAAAACTGTATAGCGGCTTTGACCTGGCAGACCCGAAGACATCGGTATCTATGACCATTAATGGCCCGGCACCTACTATGACGGCCTTCTTTATGAATGCCGCCATAGACCAGCAGTGCGAGAAATACATTAAGGCTAACGGCCTTGAAGCAGAAGTAAACAAGAAGATAGACGAGATATACAAAGCAAAAGGTGTAGAGCGCCCATACTACCACAGTGGCGTGGCTACGGCTACAGAGAACGGTCCGCTGCCGGAAGGCAATGACGGCCTGGGCCTGATGCTGCTTGGCGTAACCGGTGACATGGTATTACCAGCCGATGTATATGCCAAGATAAAAACGGAAACACTGAAGCAGGTACGCGGCACTGTGCAGGCAGACATTCTGAAAGAAGACCAGGCACAGAATACCTGCATCTTCTCTACAGAATTCTCGCTCCGCGTGATGGGCGATGTGCAGCAGTACTTTATTGAGAACGGTGTGCGTAACTTCTACTCCGTATCTATCAGCGGTTACCATATAGCAGAGGCTGGTGCTAACCCGCTGTCTCAGCTGGCATTTACGCTATCTAACGGCTTTACGTTTGTAGAGTACTATCTGAGCCGCGGTATGCATATCGATGATTTTGCGCCCAACCTGTCGTTCTTCTTCAGCAATGGTATCGACCCTGAATATAGTGTGATAGGCCGTGTGGCCCGTCGTATATGGGCTAAGGCCATGAAGCATAAGTACGGAGGTAACGAGCGCTCGCAGATGTTGAAGTATCACATCCAGACCAGCGGCCGTTCGCTGCACGCGCAGGAGATCGACTTTAACGATATCCGCACTACGCTGCAGGCGCTGTATGCGATCTATGACAACTGTAACTCGCTGCATACCAATGCCTACGACGAAGCGATAACCACGCCTACGGAAGAAAGCGTGCGCAGGGCAATGGCCATACAGTTGATCATCAACAAAGAGTTGGGATTGGCCAAGAACGAAAACCCGCTACAGGGATCGTTTATTATAGAAGAACTGACCGACCTGGTGGAAGAAGCTGTGATGCTGGAGTTTGACAAGATAACAGAACGCGGCGGTGTGCTGGGTGCTATGGAAACCATGTACCAGCGCGGCAAGATACAGGAAGAAAGCCTGTACTACGAAACGCTGAAGCATACCGGCGAGTTCCCGATAATAGGCGTGAATACCTTCCTTAGTTCTAAGGGTTCACCAACCGTGTTGCCACGCGAGGTGATCCGCTCTACGGAAGAAGAGAAGGAGTTCCAGATCAACTCTGTACAGAACCTGTGGAAGCGCAGCAGCGACACATCGGCCGATCGTTTGCATCAGCTGCAACAGGTAGCCATCCATAACCAGAACATATTTGGCGAGCTGATGGAAACAGTGAAGTATTGCTCCCTGGGCCAGATATCTAAGGCGCTGTTTGAAGTGGGTGGACAGTACAGGAGGAACATGTAATACGAGTCAAAACTCAAAAGTTAAAACCTAAAAGTGGCCTGCGTTATGCGGGCCACTTTTTTGCATGTTAGCCAAAGTGGCCTGTTACATAGTTCTTTGTCAATTGCTGTTTCGGATCGTTGAATATTGAGGCGGTGGGGCCATTTTCTATCACTTCGCCGAGGTAAAGGAAATAAGTTTTATCGGCCACGCGCTGTGCCTGCTGCATGTTGTGCGTAACAATGACGATGGTGTATTCTTCTTTGAGCTTGATGATGAGCTCTTCTATTTTCAGCGTACTGAGCGGATCTAACGCGGAACAGGGTTCGTCCATCAAAATCACTTCGGGTCGCAGGGCTACAGTACGGGCAATGCACAGGCGTTGCTGCTGACCACCCGACAGCCGCATGGCGGGCTTATCCAGATCGTCCTTCACTTCATCCCAAATGAAACTCTCCTTCAGCGATCGTTCTACTATCTCTTTATGTTGCCCGGCAGGGACGCCATTTATTTTGAGTCCATAGGTGATGTTCTCGTAAATACTTTTAGGAAAAGGATTAGGCTTTTGGAACACCATCCCTATGCGTTTGCGTAGCTGGGTTACCGATGCCTTCTTATCATACAGATCTTGCTCTTCCAGGAGCAGTTTACCTTCGATACGCACGTCAGGCACCAGGTCGTGCATGCGGTTGAAGGAGCGTAACAAGGTGCTTTTACCGCAGCCCGAAGGGCCGATAAGTGCTGTGACCTCATTTTGCGGAAAAGCGGCATTGACCTGCTTCAGCACATGCTTTGCCCCAAACCACAGATCAACGTTCCTGGCAGCCAGTTTTATGTGTTCACTATTCATTTTTTGCTATGCTTATAGCGGATGTAAAATGCCGCCAGGTTCAATAAAAAAACTACAATAAGTAATACAAGTGCTGTGCCATAGGCCAGGGGCCTTACCTGCTCTATTGCCTGGTGCTGCGTAGACAACATGTATAAATGATATGGCAGCGCCATGAACTCCTGGTTGAGCCCGCCGGATGGACTATTGATGTAAAAGGCCACACCGGTGAACAGGATAGGCGCTGTTTCGCCGGCGGCGCGGGACAGTGTGAGCACAATACCTGTGAGTATACCGGGCAGTGCTGCGGGCAACACCACATCGCGAATAGACTCGAATTGCGTGGCCCCGATGGCCAGGGCGGCCTCGCGCGTGCTGGCTGGGATACGCCTGAGTGCCTCTTCGGTAGTGGTAATGATGTAGGGGAGCGACAACAGGCCGAGTGTACACCCCGCTGCCACCATGGAGGTACCCATATGCATCGCCTGCACAAAAAGCGACAGACCGAACAGGCCATATATTACCGATGGCACACCTGCCAGATTACGAATGGCGGCCCTTACCAGCCTGGCACTCCAGTTGTCAGAAGCATACTCGTTGAGGTAAATGGCGCAACTGATACCGAAGGGCGTAGCTACAAGCGCCGTAATGAGCGTAAGCAGCACAGTACCTGTGATGGCCGGCAGAATACCGCCCTGAGTCATGCCATTGGCGGGAGGAGTGCTCACAAAACCCCAAGATAAGGATGATGCACCCTTACTAACGATATCCCAAAGGATAACTACGAGAAAAAAGCAAACCGTGCCCGTACAGAATAGCAAGGTACCCCACTCGATAAAAGGTGCCAGTTTCTTTTTCATGCCGAATGGAATTTTCTGAATTTGTTGACAAAATATTCGCCGGCCATATTCACCACCAATGTAAGCAGGAAGAGTATGCCTGCAATGGCAAACAAACTATAATAGTGCGTGGTCTGATAAGGCACTTCGCCCATCTCTATGGCGATGGTAGCGGTGATGGTTCTTACCGAATCGAAGAACCCCTTGGGGAAAGATGCAGCATTACCAGTCGCCATCAACACGGTCATGGTTTCGCCGATGGCCCTGCCCACTCCTAACATGATAGCGGCTACGATGCCCGGTGCTGCTGCAGGGATAGTAACCCTGGTCAATGTTTGCCATTTTGTGGCGCCTATGCCCAGGCTTGCCTCTTTGTAGGTGGCCGGTACCCCATTAATAGCATCCTCTGCTACAGTAATTATTGTTGGCAGCGACATTACTGACAGCAAGATGGCACCATTGAGGGCATTGAGCCCATTACTGAGCTGCGTAAGGCGGGCAATGCCCGGCCCCAGCGCAACAATACCCAGGAAACCGATAGCTACAGAAGGCACTGCCGCCAACATTTCCACAGCAGGCTTCAAAATATTTTTCAACCGCTTGCCTGCGTACTCTGACATGAAGGCTGCTGTGCCGATACCCAGCGGTATAGCAATGGCCATGGCACCCAGGGTAACCAGGCAGGTACTCACCAGCAATGGCAGTATGCCGTAGGTAGCGTGTCGGCCGGTAGGATTCCACTGGGTACCTGTAATAAAGTCGAGCGGGCTGACGTGAATGAAAAAGGAGACTGTGTTCCACAACAACATGAAGAAGATACCGCCGAGGATGCTGATGACAATAAGGCCGGTGGCTTTTATGAGTGACCTGACCAACCCGTCTATACGTTCTCTTGCCTGGATGTGCATTACCAAAGTTTTAATTGCTGTTGTTAACAATATAGTAGCCCGACCTCCTGATGATGTCCTGGCCTGCGGCGCTTTGTTCGAAGGCGATAAATGCTGCTACCCGATCCCATGAGGTGGCGGGTATGAACTGGAATAAGGGCCTCTGAAAGAAATAACGCTTTTCTTTTATTGCCTGCTTATCCAGCGGGGATATTGCCGGGGCGCCTATGCTATCCTTTATCTTCAACACCTTTACCGGCAGTTGGTCGCCATTGGCGAGATAGCCGGCACCCACATAGCCAATGCCCGACTCGTCGAGCTTGACGCCCTCGATGATCTGGGCATTACCATTCATCTCCTTGGCATCTGCGCTGAACTGGATCCCCAACTTGTGGCTGACAAAAGCATGCGTGCCCGAATTGCTCTGACGGCCATATATATTTACTTTGAGCGCTTTGCCGGCGATCTGCTGCCATGAAGTGATCTTACCCGATAGTATTGCCGCAAGGGTGGGCACATCGATAGAATCTAACGGGCAATTTTTATTTACAATAAAGGCTGTTGCATCTTCGGCAAATATGACGGTACGTAAATTAATGCCACGGCTTTTAAAAAGTGTGATCTCCTCATCGTTGAGCGGGCGCGAGGAATTGGCTATATCTGCCTGCCCGTTGAGTAGCGAAGCAATGCCCATGCCAGAACCGCCACCTGATATAGAAACACTAAAGTCGCTGTTGACATTGTAGAAATGCTCCGCCAACGTTACAGCCAGGTTTACCTCGGTATCAGACCCTTTTACTTTGATTGCCTGGTGCCTGGTGCTACAAGAGCCGAGAACAAAAAGTAATAAGATGACAATTCTGACGTTCATACCCTGCAATTAACCTTGTGTAAGGTAGCGTCTGAACGTTATCTCAATATTAAGTTGCCTACCCGTAAAATAAATTTGTATGGGTAAACCCTTGCCCTACCAGCGTTTGCGGCTGTGTATGATTTATATCAGCAAAAAATTGAGGCTGATCATCCAGGTGTCTTCAACGAAATGCCAGTCTTAATATAGGTGTTGCTGTCAGCATTTTCAGGCATATCGGTTACGAATAATGAAAACGAAAGGTCTGCATCTAACAGCACCGACCTCAATTCAGCGGGAACGGTACGCATGGTTGACAGCGCATCATCGGTCAACAGTAAGTCCCAATTTCTTTCGATATTGATGAAATGATACTGCATTTCACAAATAATGATCTCGCCCAGAAAGACTTGCACATCGCTCTTGTCTTCCTTATTCCACAATACCATCGCTACTTTCTTACCGGAATGATCGATAAGCATCATTACCCCCTCAGCGCCCTTTTATATAACTGTATGGTATTTTCGAGACCGAGGTAGATGGCGTCTGCAATGAGTGCGTGACCGATGGACACCTCGAGCAATGATGGTATGTTCTTGCTGAAGAAGGCCAGATTGTGGAGATCGAGATCGTGGCCGGCATTGAGGCCGAGGCCCTTTGCCACGGCTACGTTGGCTGCCGATATATAGGCCTCTATAGCCTTGTCGCGATCGGTGTGATAGTGGCGGGCATAATCTTCGGTATATAATTCTATCCTGTCAGTGCCGGTGTCAGCTGCGCCTGCCACCATATCATTCTCAGGGTCAACAAATATGGATACGCGTATGCCTGCCTTTTTGAACACGTCAATTATCTCACGCAGGTACTTTTGTTCTTTAATGGTATTCCAGCCGTGGTTGCTGGTAAGCTGGTTAGGATCGTCAGGTACAAGGGTGACCTGTGCGGGCTTATTCTCCAGCACCAGTTCAACAAACTTATCTTCCAGCGGGTTGCCTTCTATATTGAATTCTGTAGTGATGATCTTTGAAATGTCTCGCACATCATTATAGCGTATATGGCGTTCGTCGGGGCGGGGATGCACAGTGATGCCATCTGCACCAAACTTCTGGCAGTCTATAGCTACCTGCAGTACATTAGGATTATCGCCGCCACGGCTGTTGCGCAATGTGGCTATCTTATTTATGTTGACGGATAGTTTGGTCATAACAAAGTAGTAAGTCGTAAGTATTTAGTCGTAAGTCTCCATATGTGGTGAACAAGCAAAAGTAGGATTTGGCGCTAAAGAATATGTTATTGTTTTCTTTTTGCTACTGATGCGAATGCGGAGAAGATAAACACACCGAGTATAGCACCAATACTATCAGCTACAGCATCCATCACCTCTGAGGCGCGACCAAGGGCAGGGAGCAAGCCCTGCAACACTTCTATAGCACAGCCAAAGGCTACGGCAATGGCAAGGATGGACAACAGCCAGACTTTATTCAAAGCCGGCCGGCTGCATAACCAGAAGAACGTGAAGCCACCGAAAAAAGTAAAATGCACCCACTTGTCCATCAGTGGCACATCTACCTTAGGCACGTTTTTGGCGGGCATAAAGCACCCTATTAAAATAAGCAAGGTCCATAGAATAGCTATGAACCTTGCCTGTTTTGTATATTTAGATGCGGATGTAAAGATCTGCAACATCAAATATTTAGTCTACCAGTGCTTTGTAAGCAGCAGCATCCAGCAGCGCTTCTACATCTGCAGGACTGTCTACTTCCATCCTGATCATCCAGCCTTTACCATACGGATCGCTGTTCACACTTTCAGGGCTACCTTCCAGGTCACCATTCACTTCTGTGATTGTACCTGCAACAGGCAGATAAAGATCAGATACTGTTTTTACGGCTTCTACCGTACCAAAAATATCGTTGGCACCCAGGTGCTGGCCCTGTGTAGCGATATCAACGAAAACGATGTCACCCAATTCGCGCTGTGCGAATTCAGTGATACCTACAGTAGCGATGTTGCCTTCGATGCTGATCCACTCATGATCCTTAGTATAGCGTAATGTGCCTGGAAATTCCATTTGTTGATTTTTTGCGATAAAAAT
>CANGNA010000096.1 GCA_947455215.1 Chitinophagaceae bacterium | reverse complement strand
GTATACTTCGGCAGCGTCAACATAAAGAACAGCCGCTACGCCCTTGCCGCCGGACTGTTGGCCGATATGATGGGTCTTATTGCTGCCATTGTAGTCGGCTATATTTTCTTTCATTAGGTAAAACAATATGAAGCGTATCTACCCCATATCATTTTTGCTCTACTGGATCTCGTTCAACGTACTACTGACCGTAGCAAAGAGTTATGTGAAGAGCGAGCTTCCTATGCTTGTAAACATCATCCTGATCTTTGCTGCGATAGTTATTGCTGTAATAGCATTCCGGAAGAACAGGCAATATACCCGGCAGTTAGCGGCAGAAGGAAAGTCGCAGGGAAAAGTGTCCTTGTGGGTGATACTATTGATATTAGGCGGTGTTTGCATTAATGCATGGGGTATCTGGTTCGGCCAACGCACTCATTAGGGTGATACATTACCTGGACAACCTCCCCACCTTATCTATCATATTACTCAGATACTTCGCCTTAGTGGCATCAGATAAAAGACAGTCTGTAAAACCGGCAATAAATTGCCGATTATGCTACTCTTCGGGGTAAATAGTCGCCTCAACGCGTGATATCGGTAATATATTACCGATATCGCTTCGATTCTGAAAGCAGTAACTTTTTTACCTTCGCATTATGCCTTTCAAAAAAATTGACCACACCGATCTCTCTTATTTCCAGTCGGTAGTGGGTGATAAATATGTATTGACCGGCGCAGAGCACCTCGACCGCTGTGCCAGCGATCATACCGAGGATCTGCACTACCTGCCCGAAGTTGTGGTGCAGCCAACTACGGTAGATGAGGTAAGCACAATAATGAAGTATTGCTACACCAACAATATCGCCGTTACTCCCCGTGGTGCAGGCACAGGCTTGAGTGGCGGCGCATTACCGGTGTACGGTGGTGTGGTACTGGATATGAAGCGATTCAATAAGATATTGAAAGTGGATAAGCGCAACTTCCAGGTAACCACAGAGCCAGGCGTTATTACCCAGGAGCTGCAGGAACACTTGAAGGCCGAAGGTCTGTTTTACCCGCCCGACCCCGCCAGCAAAGGCTCATGCTTCATAGGTGGCAATGTGTCCGAGAACAGCGGTGGCCCGCGTGCGGTAAAGTACGGAGTGGTAAAAGACTACGTGCTGAATATAGAAATGGTATTGCCCGATGGCAATGTGATATGGACCGGTGCCAATGTACTGAAGAATGCCACGGGTTACAACCTCACTCAGTTGGTAGTAGGTAGCGAGGGTACCCTTGGTGTTATCACCAAAATAGTGCTGCGCCTTATCCCCGCAGTCAAGCACGATCTTACCTTACTGGTGCCATTCCGCTCTGCTGTTGAAGCCTGTTCTGCGGTCAATGCCATATTCCTGGCCGGTTACACACCGTCGGCACTGGAATTTATGGAGCGCGATGCGCTGGAGTGGTCTATGAAATTCACCCAGACAACAGGCGTAGATCTGCCCGATGATATTGTGGCCCACCTGCTCATAGAGGTAGATGGTAACAACATGGACGAGCTCTATCTGGATGCGGAAGCAATATCCGGCATCGTGCAGCAGTTCAACATTGGTGAGGTATTGTTTGCCGATAGCCACGAACAAAAGAATATGCTGTGGACACTGCGGCGTAAGGTAGGCGAGGCAGTAAAGAGCAATTCAATATACAAAGAAGAAGATACCGTGGTGCCACGTGCAGAACTGCCGGAACTGTTGCAGATAATCAAGCGGCTGGGCAAAGAGTATGGTTTCCAGAGTGTATGCTACGGCCATGCCGGCGATGGTAACCTGCATGTGAACATCGTGAAGGGAACCATGAGCGATGAAGACTGGAACGGTAAACTTACGCTCGGCATCCGTGAATTATTCAAAGAGGTGATCCGCATGGGGGGCACCATATCTGGCGAGCATGGCATAGGCCTGGTGCAGAAACAGTATATGGATATTGCCTTTAACGACGTGCAGACCAGCCTGATGAAGCAGATAAAGCAGGTGTTCGATCCCAAAGGCATACTGAACCCCGGCAAGCTGTTTGTTGGTGCGTAATGTTAAAATACACTAACGTAACACCATAAAAACAAAGCAATTTCGTTTTTAGGTTAACTTCGTAGTATACATTTTTAAATAATGAAAAAGATAGTGTCAGCGCTGTTGCTGAGCCTGGTTTTCTTTGGCGCAACAGCCCAGGAGGTATATAACAGTTCGGGCAAGGCCAATGGCTATCGCAAAAAAGAAGTAAAAGGTTACGATCCTGATAAGCTGGTAATAGGCGGCGGGCTGAACCTTGGCTACTCCGGCGACTATGCCAATGTAGGTATATCGCCTAAAGTGGGTTACCGGGTAAAGCCATTCCTTACAGTAGGTGTGGGCCTGGGCTACCAGTTCTATAAGATATACGATTATACCATCAACGGCACACAAAGCGTACCGCAGTATTTCAACATACTGTACCCTGGTATATGGGCCAAATGCACGGTGTACAATCCCTTTTTCATATCTACAGATTTTGAGTACGATATCATTAAGAACAGTTACTACGCTCCTGATTATTCCAGCGGCTACCTGCAAAAAGGGCGCAAACAATCGCAAACCGTCACTGCTGCCTGCTGGCTGGTAGGTGCTGGTTTTAAGCAGCCATTGGGTGGCCGTACCACGGCCATCTTCGAGGTGATGTACGATGTACTACAGGCCGATTACTCCCCCTACCAGAAGACGCTGGTATACAGGGCCGGTATTTTTGTGGGGTTATAGCATTAAGTCAAAATATTTGAAACGGCTGCACGTTTAGTGCAGCCGTTTTTTATTGTCCTGATACAAGGAATATGGATATGTCCATTCCTTATCCATTCGTATCCCAAAAAACATTCTATTTTACGAAAAGCATATACTATGCTACTTTTGAAACCGTGTACCGCACACTTTCTGGTTTTCACTTTTAACTTTTGACTTATAATGAGTCCTGCTATACTGCTTACAATTATCTTGATATACTTCTCCGTACTGCTGGGTATAGCCTTTTATACATCGCGCAATTCCAGTAACGAATCTTTTTTCATCGGCAACCGCAACAGTAAGTGGTGGTTGGTGGCCTTTGGCATGATTGGCACATCGCTGTCTGGCATGACGTTCATATCCGTGCCAGGCACCGTGGGTATGAAGGGGTTCGATTACTTCCAGGTGGTCATTGGCTATTTCCTGGGGTATTTTGCTGTGGCATTTATCCTGTTGCCATTATACTACCGGCTCAAACTCACCTCTATTTATACTTACCTTGAAGGCCGCCTGGGCGGCACCGCCTATAAAACCGGGGCATTGTTCTTTATCCTTTCCCGCACGCTGGGTGCTACACTGCGCCTGTACCTGGTAATAAAGGTGCTGGAGAAATTCGTGCTCGAAGCCATCGGTATTCCTTTCGAGGCAACAGCTATTATCATACTTGGTCTCATACTGTTATACACCTACCGCGGCGGCGTAAAAACCATTGTGTGGACCGATACCTTGCAAACCACCTTCATGCTGTTGGCGCTTATTATATGTGTAGCGTACATACTCTCGTCTATGAACATGAGTTTTATGGAAGGGTGGCATAAACTTGGTGATCATGGTTTCACTAAAATGCTGGAAACAGACCCCAATAGCGGCGGCTTCTTCCTCAAGCAGTTGCTCGGCGGCGCGTTCATCACTATTGCCATGACCGGCCTGGACCAGGAAATGATGCAGAAGAACATCAGTGTGAGCAATGTGAAAGATTCTAAAAAGAACATGCTTACGCTCAGCTTCCTGCAAATGTGCGTAGTCTTTATCTTCCTTATGCTGGGTGGCTTGTTATATGTATTTGCTATGAGCAAGGGCGGCAGCTTTCAGCATGTAATGGTGAACGGCAAAGACACCACACAGTTCATTTTAGATGGCAAGAACATTATTGGCGATGATATTTTCCCGGTATTGGCGTTCCACTATATGCCGCCGTTCATCAGTGTTATCTTTGTTATCGGCCTTATCTCGGCCTTGTTCCCCAGTGCCGATGGTGCGCTCACCGCACTTACTTCTTCTTTTTGTATAGATATATTAGGCATACACCGGCGTAAGGGCACTGCAGAAACAGAAGTTATGGGCGTACAACGCCAGGGGATGACCGAGCAACAGCAAAAGCGCACTCGTATGTTTGTGCACTACACCTTCTCGGTAGTATTCCTTATCTGCGTGTTCATATTCAGGTATATGGATAATGGCTCGTTGATACAAACACTGCTGGTAGTTGCCGGCTATACTTATGGCCCATTGCTGGCGCTGTTCGTATTCGGCATATTCACCACCCGAAATGTGCGCAAAGAGTTTGTACCCATCATTTGCATAGCAGCACCCGTAATGTGTTACATACTGAAGCAGAATGAGGCCGACTGGCTGGGTAAGTACCACATAGGCACAGAATTGCTCATTATCAATGCAGCGTTAACCCTCTTACTGTTGCTTATCGCATCTAATAAAGGACATAAACAGGCCGAATTGTCGTAAATTAGCCTGATACCTATCTTTTTTAATTGACCAATACGACGGATGTCATTTGTTGGCATCCGGCAAAGACGAATAATGAAAGAACAACTAAGCAGTTTAAAATCGAGAGACTGGACCGAGACGAGAGCACACTCTAGCTGGCAGATCTTTAAAATTATGGCCGAATTTGTGCAGGGTTTCGAGAGCCTGGCCAAGATAGGCCCCTGTATATCCATATTTGGTTCGGCACGCACACAGCCCGGACATAAGTATTACGAACTGGCTGTGGAGATAGCCAAAAAGCTGGCCGAAAGCGGCTTTGGTATTATTTCCGGGGGTGGTCCGGGTATCATGGAGGCTGCCAACAAAGGAGCCAGCCTGGGCCATGGCCGCAGCGTAGGGCTCAATATCGCCCTCCCTTTCGAGCAAACCAGTAATCCTTTTATAGACAGGAGCTTATCCATCAACTTCGACTACTTCTTCGTGCGCAAGGTCATGTTCACCAAATACTCGCAGGGTTTCATTATGATGCCGGGTGGCTGGGGCACCATGGATGAATTCTTTGAAGTGGCCACGCTGATACAGACGCGGAAGTTCACACAGACCCCTATGGTGTGCGTAGGCTCTGCTTACTGGAACGGTCTTTTCAGCTGGATGAAGGAAGTAATGGAAGAGCAGGAAAGCAATATCAGCCCGGGCGACCTCGACATGATCAAGATATTCGATTCTGCCGACGAGGTGGTAGCCTATATCAGCGAGTTTTATACCCACAACAAGCTGCAGCCTAATTTCTAAATTTGCTGCAGCAAGCGCCCCTGATTCATGACCATGTTTAAAAACATATTCATTAATCCGGATATCCTGTTAATTTTGCACCACTCAAACACACAAATCATTCAATAATGAAGAATACTCCGTTTACAGCAAAGCACCTGGCACTGGGCGCTAAAATGGCCGAGTTCGCCGGCTACAACATGCCGATATCTTACACCGGCATTAACGAAGAGCACCATACCGTGCGCAACAACGCAGGTGTGTTTGACGTAAGCCACATGGGTGAATTCATCCTGAAAGGTGAGCACGCGCTCGACCTTATTCAGCGTGTTACTACCAACGATGCTTCTAAGCTTACCGATGGTAAGGCACAATACTCTTGCCTGCCCAACAACGACGGCGGCATTGTAGACGACCTGCTGGTATATTGTATAGAGACCAACAAAAGCTACATGCTGGTGGTCAATGCATCTAACATAGAAAAAGACTGGAACTGGATAAGCAGCCACAATACTAACAATGTAGAGATGCACAACATCTCTGACAAAACAGGGTTGCTGGCAGTACAGGGCCCTAAGGCTACCGAGTACATGCAGACACTTACAGACATGGACCTGGTGAATCTGAAGTACTACACTTTTGTAAAAGGCAAATTTGCAGGTGTAGATAACGTCATTGTTTCTGCTACAGGCTATACCGGCGCAGGTGGTGTGGAAATATATTTCGAAGACCAAGGCGACAACGCAGAAAAGATATGGACAGCAGTATTCGGTGCCGGCGAGCCGCATGGCATGAAGCCGATAGGCCTGGCCGCACGCGATACCCTGCGCCTGGAAAAAGGCTTCTGCCTGTATGGTAACGATATCGATGATACCACCAGCCCTATAGAAGCCGGCCTGGGTTGGATCACTAAGTTCACAAAAGACTTTACTTCCCGCGCGGTAATAGAAGGGCACAAAACAAATGGTACCAGCCGCAAGCTGGTAGGCCTGGAAATGGTAGATAAAGGTATCCCACGTCACCACTACAAAGTGCAGGATGCTGCAGGCAACGAGATAGGCTACGTTACCTCCGGTACACAGTCGCCCACACTGGGCAAGGCAATAGGCCTGGCGTATGTGACCAAAGAGAACGGCGCAGAAGGAACCGAGATATTTATTTCCGTTCGAGACAAGGCCTTAAAAGCCAAGGTGGTGAAAATACCTTTCGTACAATAAATTAATTTTTGAAGGCATCCAGATAGGGTGCCTTCTTTTTATAGCTACAATAGCTAATTAGTTCGATATTTTTTGAACAGGTAAAACAGTATTTTTTTCTTTCCTTTGCACAATATTTTTCATTCCATATGCTTCCAAAATACAGACGAATTCTTTTGAAACTTTCCGGCGAATCACTGATGGGCGACCGCAACTTCGGTATCGATCCGCACATGCTGGAACAATATGCAAAAGAGATCAAAGAGATCACCAACATTGGCGTACAGGTAGCCGTAGTTATCGGCGGCGGTAACATTTACCGGGGCATGAACGAAAGCGAGACCGGTATAGAGCGCGCGCAGGGCGATTATATGGGCATGCTGGCCACCGTTATCAACGGCATGGCACTACAGTCGGCGCTGGATAAGGTGGGCGTAAGCACCCGCCTGCAGAGCGCTATCAAGATGGAGCAGGTAGCAGAACCATACATCCGCCGTCGCGCCATCCGCCACCTGGAAAAAGGCCGTGTAGTTATATTCGGCGCCGGAACAGGTAACCCATACTTCACTACCGATACTGCGGGCTCACTGCGGGCTATAGAAATAAAGGCCGATGTGATACTGAAGGGCACCCGTGTAGATGGCATCTACTCTGCAGACCCCGAAAAAGACCCGAACGCAGTACGTTATGAAACACTGACATTTAACGACGTGATCAGCCAGAACCTGAAGGTGATGGACATGACGGCGTTCACCCTTTGCCAGGAAAACGATCTGCCGATCATCGTGTTCGATATGAACCGCAATGGCAACCTGCTGAATGTGGTTACAGGCAAGCATGTAGGCACACTGGTAAAATAACACCATCCAACCAACTATATAAATTGAATGAGCCGCTCCTGGCATGGGAGCGGCTCATTTTTTATTGCCTTTTGTAGTTTTTACTTCTGCATTGCCATTACCGGCACGTCTTTCAGCACCAGCGGCCTGTCAACCATAATAGCCTGTGGCTCCAGAGGAGCTTCTGCCGGCTTCTGGCCAAGGCTCTTCATAAACCTGTAGTGAGATCCGATGGCCGCCCACATGGTAGGCATGGCATTGAACTGGATATTGAACTCTTTACACTTCTGCTCTACTATCTTGCTGATCTCCGGGTAGTGCACATGGCTGATGCGGGGAAACAGGTGATGCTCTACCTGGTAGTTAAGCCCACCCACATACCATGATATCAGCTTGTTACCGCGCGCAAAATCGGCAGTTGTCTTTATCTGGTGTATCGCCCACTCATTCTCTATTATCTTGTCATCGTCGCCCGCAAACTCAAACTCTGTTTCTTCTACCACGTGTGCCAGCTGGAATACCACAGACAAGGTAAGCCCAAGAGCCACATGCATGGCCAGGAAGCCTACACCCCATGCAGCCCACCCTACTACGGCTATTGGAATAACCATATAAAACAGCACATACAGCACTTTGCTGGCCCAGAAGATCACATGCTCCTGTGTATCCATTTTGCTTAGTGGTGTGGTATATATCTTTTTAGAGCTATACTTGACAAAGTCGGTAACAAATATCCACAATATAGAGCTGAGCGCATAGGCCAGCCAAAGGTATATATGCTGCACTTTGTGGGCTGGTTTCCATACCTGGGTAGAGCATTGGCGGATAACCGGGCTCTTGGCTATATCGTCATCTACGCCATCTACGTTGGTATAGGTATGGTGTATGATATTGTGTTTCTGCCTCCAGATAAAAGCATTGCTGCCCAGCGCATTAAGCGTAAGCCCCAGCAGGTCGTTCACCCATTTTTTTGTAGAGTAGCTGCCATGGTTGGCATCGTGCATGATATTAAAACCTATCCCGGCCAGGGTAAAACCCAGCAGCAGGCTCAGAAGTATGCCGCCCGTTGCCGATAGGTGCATCGTCAGCAGGGCAATATATATTGCTGCAGCCAGCGGCACCAATGTTAGTGTTTTGATGAATAAGCGCCAGTCGCCCGTTTTTTTCTGTCCTGTTGTTTTGAAATACTGTTCAACGTCTGCCTTTAGTGCCTGGAAAAAAACAGCCTTCTTGTTGTTATATGTTACTTTAGCCATATGTACTGCTGGTAAAAATAATTAAAAATGTTTTATTAAAGTGAGTGGCTAAGTGGATGTGTTGCATCTATTAATGCGTTGATAATAAATGCAGCATTGGCAAGTTACGCATAATCTGGCCATTTTTTGTGTCTGGTCCCGGAAATTCATCATCCGGCGCTGTTAAATGGCGTATAGTTAACATAAATAGCACACGATGGGGGAAATCCCGTACTTTCAGCAAAGCATTGAAAACAAAAGTAAAATAACACAAACCTATATGGAATACAGGAGATTGGGCAAGGCAGGCCTGCAATTAAGCGTACTGTCTTACGGATCATGGGTAACCTTTCATCACCAGGTGGGCGACTCTCTGGGAGACAGGCTGATGGGCATGGCCTATGATAACGGGGTGAATTTCTTTGATAATGCCGAAGCATACGAAGGCGGCAAATCAGAAGAGGTAATGGGCCGCATCCTGAAGAACAAACAGTGGGACCGAACTACTTACTGTGTTTCCAGCAAGGCATTTTTCGGGTTATATGGCAAGAACAACCTGCCGACGCAGCGTGGCCTGTGCCGCAAACACCTGATGGAGGCCTGTGAAGCAGCGCTCAAACGCATGCAGCTCGACTACCTGGACCTCTTCTACTGCCACCGCCCAGACCCCGAAACACCTATAGAAGAAGTAGTGCGTACCATGAACACCCTGATAGCACAAGGCAAGATACTCTACTGGGGCACCAGCGAATGGAGTGCCGGAGAAATACTCGAAGCCCACCGCATAGCCAAAGTGCTGCTGCTGGAAGGACCAACCATGGAGCAGCCGCAATACAACCTTTTTGAGCGGAAAAAGATAGAACTGGATTACCTGCCCGTGTATGAGGAGGTAGGCATCGGCACCACCATATGGAGCCCCCTGGCATCGGGCATACTTACCGGCAAATACAATAATGGCGTGCCCGAGGGCAGTCGCCTTTCTATAGAAAAATATGCCTGGCTAAAAGAAAGCGCCCTGCAGCAGGAGCGCATAGATAAGGTGAAGCAACTGGAAAAGGTGGCCAATGAGCTCAATACCACCCTCTCCACCCTTGCCATTGCGTGGACCATCACCAACCCACATGTAACTACAGCCATACTCGGCGCCACTAAAGAAGCTCAACTGGCAGAAAACTTGAAGGCAATCGACATTTACCCGCTTATAGATGATGCAATAAAAAATGAAATAGAAGACATTATGCAGACAAAACCATAGTATAAATGGGGAGATTGGAACACCAATGAACGGGGTGAAACGTGTTTTACCCCGTTTTTTAATGGTTAAACCCCTGAAAATGAGGTTAATACCACAATCTCGTTACATTAGCATGACAAAACAGCAACGCAAAAATGAAAAAACGTTTTTTACTCCTCCCTCTCTTTGGTGCATTCGCGTACCTCACTCTTTCCAGCGATTCTAACGGTCCTGGAGGCAACAAAACAGGTAGCCACGGCGGTTCGGCTAGTTGTGGCTCTTGCCATGGTAACAGCGCCACATCTGGCGTTACACTTTCTTTTGTACTCGACTCAGCAGGTACTCCGGTTACACGTTATAAGCCAGGAATGTCCTATACGCTAAAGATGACTGGTACAAATACTACATCCAATAACTTACCTAAGTTCGGTATGCAGATGTCTATGGTATCTGGTAGCGGTAGTTCATCGGTTAACGCTGGTACGTTCTCTGGTTTGCCAGCAGGTACAGCAACTCATACAAGCAGCGGCATTACCATCCTCGAGCACACGCAGCGCCTTTCTCCTGCTTCAGGTACAGGTGCTACAGGTACTACATACGAAGTATCTGTAACATGGACTGCACCAGTTGCAGGAACAGGTACAGTAAGTGTGTACGGTATTCTTAATGCGGTTAATACGAGCCCATCAAGCGACGATGCTGGTGATAAGTGGAATACGGGTAATGCTTCTTTCACTGAACTTCCTGCCTCTAACGTAGGTGTAAACAATGTAGCTGCTGCTGCTATCAATGTATATCCTAATCCTGTTAGTAACATGTTTACTGTTGCAGGTGTTAATGGCACGGTGCAGGTGTTCGACGTGAATGGCAAGATGATCGCTACAGTTGCTGTAAACAACACTGCAACTATCGATGCTTCAGGCTGGGCCAACGGCATGTACATACTTAGCGTAAACAACGCGGGTACAACAACAACAAAGACTATAGTGAAACAATAACATCGCATTCTTTCTTTTCAAAGGCTCCCGTTTACGGGAGCTTTTTTATTGTCGGTTCGTTCATGCCAAAATTTAACAGAACACATGACAATTGTTAACAAGCATAAGTCATAGTACATTTTTAAATGCTTACATTTGCCTGGTAATGAGTAATGTACCTCTTCCGTCTAACGAAGCCGAACGGATAAAAGCGCTTCATGCGTATGGCATACTAGATACGCTCAACGAAAAAGAATACGACCGCCTCACACAATTGGCATCTATCATCTGCGATGTGCCTATTTCGTTGGTATCGCTTTTAGATGAAGACCGCCAATGGTTCAAATCAAAAGTAGGGCTGGATGTGCTGCAAACGCCGAGGGATATTGCGTTTTGTGCGCATGCCATTACCAGCAACAGTTTGTTTGAGGTAGAGGACGCCGCCGCCGATGCGCGTTTTGCACAAAATCCGCTGGTGACAGGCGACCCTAACATTCGTTTTTATGCCGGCCAGCCGTTGGTAGACAATAATGGTTACGCGCTCGGAACACTCTGTGTCATAGACAGGAAACCCCGCACACTCACCACCGAACAACAGCAGGCCCTGCAGCTATTGGCAGAAGAAGTTACCGACCTGATCACTCAAAGGCGAAGGATCAGCGACCTGAGCAATTTTGAACAACTGTTCAACATTTCTGAAGATATCATCTGTATATCCGATACCGAAGGACGGTTCAAAAAAATTAATCCCGCATATACACAAATTCTTGGCTGGACGCACGAGGATGTAGGCTCAAAGACTTTCTTCGACCTTATTCATCCGGCTGATAAGGAAGCGGTGCAAAAGGAAATAAAAAGGCTCTATCTGGGTGCATCGTCTATCAATTTCAACAATCGCTTCCAGACCAAAAACAGTGAATACAGGGTGCTCGACTGGGTAGCCACCATCGAAAAGCAAACCGGTAACATCTTTGCCATAGCGCGTGATGTGACCAGCGAGAAACAACAGGAACAGAAACTAAGAAATAGCGAGAACAAACTGCGGGCTTTCTTTGAGCATTCGCAGGGCTTGATGTGCACGCACGATATGGGCGGAAAGTTCATTACGGTAAACCAGGCTGGTGCCCAGCTTATTGGCTATACCCCGGAAGAACTGGAGGGCAAAGGTCTTTTTGACATTTCACCTTCGCGCATTCATCACGAGATCAGCCAGTATCTGCAAGACATAGCCATTAATGGTATTGCCAGGGGTACCATGGCTACGGTGCATAAAGATGGTTCGCCGCACGTGTGGCTGTACAATAACGTACTGGAAACAGACGAGGCAGGCAACCACTATGTAATAGGCAGTGCGGTAGACATAACCGACAGGTATCTGCTGGAAAGAGACCTGGTAAAAACCAAAGACACACTCGAGCAGATCAATAAAGTGGCTAATGTAGGCGGCTGGGAATATAACATCGATAAGGAAACGGTTTATTGGTCAGATGTTACCAGGCAGATATATGGCGTCAGCAAAGATCATGTACCGGCACCATGGTCGTCGTTACAATTTTATAAGGAAGGTGATAACCGCAACAAGCTGCAACAGGCCATAGATACGGCCACAGCCACGGGTAAAGGTTGGGACCAGGAGCTGCAGATAACCACAGCGCAGGGTATAGATAAATGGGTGCGCATCATAGGCGAGGCCAGAATGGCCAAAGGCAGATGTATTGGGCTTTTTGGAACAGTACAGGATATTGACGAGAAGCGGAAGATATACATAGAAGTGGCCACCGCCCGTAAGCGGCTGGATGATATCTTGCGCTCTGCAACACAGGTAAGCGTTATTGCTACCGATGCTCAGGGGCTCATCACCGTATTCAGCAAGGGTGCAGAAATAATGCTGGGGTACACTGCCGACGAAATGGTGGGCAAACGCAGCACCGCTCTGCTGCACGACAAAGACGAAATGGCCCGCCGCTCAGAAGAGCTGGAACGGGAATACGGCGTAAAACTTACTGATGACCGCATCTTTATTTACAGGTCGTCTATAGAGGGGCAGGAGACGCGCGAATGGACGTACATCCGCAAAGATGGATCGCGACTCGATGTGTCGCTTACTTTCAATACCATTCTCGACGACGATAAAAAAATCATAGGCTACCTCGGCATAGCCACAGATATCACCGAACGTAAAAAGGCCGAGGCCGCAGTGGCATTAGAGCGATCGCGCCTTAAGGCGTTTGTGGAACATGCGCCCGCAGCAGTGGCCATGTTCGACAAGGATGTAAGGTACATTGCTTACAGCTCCCAGTGGCTCGACGAGTATCACCTGCAGGGACAGGAACTGAAAGG
>CANGNA010000095.1 GCA_947455215.1 Chitinophagaceae bacterium | reverse complement strand
TGGTACTCCCACGGTTGCCACCGGTTCTGGTCGGGCAGACAGGCTACTAATTCGCAGGCTATTATGGCATAGACAATGAATTTGTTGCCGGGCTTTACTGCCAGCGCTACCAGCAGGCACAACGACAAGCCATACAATCCCACATGCAGCCATTCCGGGTACATCAATCCATCTGCCACCGGCACCATCGGGAAAAGCCTGTCGCCCAGCCACAACTTATAGCACACCAGCTTCCCTGCCAGCCATGCAATGGCGGTGATACGGAGAATAATATTGCTATTGACCTTGTGGCTTTCGTTATGCACCTATCAAATGTAATAAGGAGAATTAGATTTGGGAATGATCCCGGAAAAGTTCGCTCTTCTATTGAACAGCCTCACGCACCAAAGGAGCCACCTGTCTGCCAAACAGCTCTATAGAGTGCATCTGTTTTTTGTGCGGTATATCTTCGCCTGCTATGGTTTGTGCCAGGAAGCGGGTATTGTTGAATAGCTTGTGCTCTGTAATGATCTTGTCGGCTACCTCCTGTACACTGCCTACCATTAGTGAGCCTTGCGGCGAGCGCATGTATTCAAACTGGTCTCGCGTGATGGGCGACCAGCCTCTTTCCTTACCCACCCTGTTCATCAGCTTGCTGTAAGTAGGCCAGAATTCTTCGGCCGCCTGCTCTGATGAGTCGGCAATATACATATGCTGATTGATGGCCAGTTGCAACTTGCTGACATCATGACCTGCCTTTGCAGCAGATCTCCGATATAGATCGGTAAGTTGTACGAACTGAGCAGGATTACCACCCAGTATGGCTATGGTAAGCGGTAGGTTGAGTGTGCCGGCACGTACTACTGATTGTGGGGTGCCGCCTACTGCCTGCCATATAGGTAGCTGTGCCTGGTAAGGGCGAGGATAAACACCACGCCCGTTGATAGATGGCCTTAACCTGCCTTTCCAGTTGACTACTTCTTCCCGGTTGATCTGTAGCAGTAGTTCCAGTTTTTCAGTAAACAGCTCATCGTAATCTTCGAGATCATACCCAAACAGCGGGAAAGACTCTATGAATGAGCCACGGCCAGCCATTATCTCGGCACGGCCCTTGGATATAAGATCGAGCGTGGCAAAGTTCTGATAGATGCGTACAGGGTCGGCAGAACTGAGCACGGTAACGGCGCTGGATAGTTTGATGCGCTTGGTAATGGCTGCCGCCGCTGCCAGCACTATCTCCGGGGCAGACACTACATAGTCGGGGCGGTGATGCTCTCCGAGCGCATATACGTCTAGCCCTATCTCATCTGCCAGTACGGCTTCTTTCAGTAGCTCATCTATACGGGTCTGTGCATGAACTGCGTTGCCGGTTATATGTTCAATGGGTATCTCCCCGAAAGTGCTGATGCCTAATTCCATGGTGCAAAGGTGGGTTATTTTGCGATTTCAATGGTTATAGGTTCATAGAGGGAAATTATCTGTCGCAACAGCCCGCAAATATGCCGTTATCATACACTGGCATTGATGGGGATCTTCATTAAGTTTACATCAAAACATAGTGTATGAATATTACCACATTGCCAGGCGATATTAGGATCGGTATGGTGCGTGCCACGTCGTTCCCTGCGGGTGTCATGGCGGCGCATCAGCAATTACATAGCATTGTACCCTTCAGCAGGGAGCGTGCTTACTATGGTATTTCTTACCCCGGCAGGGATGGACAGATCATGTACTGGGCAGCAGCCGGTGAGTTGCAGCCAGGGGATCTTGATGACAAGGGTCTGGAGCCATTTACAATTAGAAAAGGAGAATACCTGTATATAGATGTGAGCAATTACATGCAAGACACCAGCGCAATAGGCAATGCCTTCCAAACTATTCTAAAAGATAGCAGGATCGCCCACGACGGCTATTGCGTGGAACAATACTATAGCGAAAAGGAATGCCGGTGTATGGTGCCGATGCAATAAAAAGAACGGGCACAATAATGAGCCCGTTCTTTTTCAACATCCGGCACTAATTATGCTCGGTATACTTCTTAAAGTTGTTGAGTATGGCCTGCCAGCCACCTTGCTGCATTTCTACCGGGTTCTGGTTCTCTGCTTCAAAGCGCTCGGTGATGTGCGTCTTGTCACCATCAGCGGCAAATTTCAACCATACCCTGCGGCCATCGCCCAAGGTATATTCCAGTATCTCATTCTCGGTTACTACATCGTATACGCCGCCAAAGTCAAAGCTGAAGCTGCCATCCTTTGCGGCCATAGTTGTGCTGAATGTACCGCCTACGCGCACATCGTTCTCTGCCTTTGGTGCATGCCAGTCGTCTGATGCCTGGCACCACTGGGTGATGTGTTCTGGCTTTGTCCAGCAGGCCCATACCTTAGCTACAGGCGCATTTATAGTTGCTTCTACAGTGATTACTGTTGGTTGATTTTCCATTTTATCTGTTGTTATTGGTTAAGATGATTCGTTTCGTTCAGTGATACAAAGGTGCAACACGCACACGAAAAAGCTGCGGTAGTAACCCGACAAAAGAAGGGGTTATAATGGCCCCACCTAGTATGCTATCTCTGCAAGCACCGGAAAGTGGTCGGAAGGGTATTTGCCGCGGTAGCTATCGCTGAGGATACCCCAACGTATGGCCCTGAACTGTTGCGATACAAAAATATGGTCAATGATATTATCGCCTGCCAGCTGTTTGCCAAATGCCTGAAACGATGGATTGTTGGTGTAGGGATGGGCTACCATGCCGTAAGTATCTTTTAACATGCCCGATGTAGCAATGATCTTATATGGTTCGCTGTCGTGGCCGCCGTTCAGGTCGCCCATGAACACTGTCATATCCTTACCTGCCAGGGCCTGTATTTTTTGCAACACCAGCTTGCTGCTTTCCTCGCGCGCTATCTTGCCTTCGTGGTCGTAGTGCGCATTGAATACCCACACGGTTTTACTTGTCTGTTTGTCCTTCAGCTTCACCCAGCTGCATATGCGCTTGCAGCAGCGGGCATCCCAGCCAAGGGTGGGCTTATCGGGCGTGGCCGACAGCCAGAAGTCGCCTTTATCCAGCAATGCAAATTTGTCCTTCCTGTAAAAGATGGCGGAATGCTCGCCCGCATCCTTGCCATCATCGCGCCCTACACCATACCGGTCATATTCCGGCAATGCATTGCTGATATCATCCAACTGGTTCTTCAAGCCTTCCTGTGTGCCCAGTATATCGAATCCATGAAAAGCAATGAGTGATGTAACCACAGGGGCCCTATCTTTCCACAGGTTGCCGCTATCACCGGCATTATCATAACGCAGGTTGAAGGTGCCCACTATAAGCCGTTGTGCATGAGCGTGAATACACAAACACATGAGTAATAATGCTGCGAGATGTTTACACCTGAACATGGTTTTGCCTATTTATTACTTGCAAAGTAGCTAATATTAATTACCCTGTTGTTATATCCTGCAGCGATGCATATTTAACCATGCGGTAGCAATATTTACCCCCGATATGACTTAAATTTGTTACAAAACCATACGTTATGGATGTTCTGGAACTGAGAGAGAAGCTGCATGAATATATTGAGACCGCCGATGAGCGACACCTGGCTGCTATTTATACATTGGTTGGAGACGATGTTCCGGCACAATCGGGTGTACAGGATTATGATATTGATGAAGAGACTATCAACATGCTCCACGAACGGCAAGCAGAGCATAAAAGCGGGTCGTCTCCATCATACACCGAAGATGAAGTTTTTGCATACGTGAGAAGCCATAAGAAATAATATGCCGTACACCCTTATCATCAAACAAGGTGCACGACAAGACATACTGGATGCTTTTCTTTATTATGAAGAGCAGCAGGCAGGCCTCGGAGAGCAATTTCTGGCTGAAGTAGCAGCAAGTAATAACCGTATTGTAGCTAACCCGGAATATTATGGGTTTATTGCAACCAAACAACATAAAGGATTGCGGAGGCTAAACATGAATACGTTTCCCTATATTATTATTTACGAGATCGAAAAGGACCGTATTGTGGTGTATGCAGTGCATAACACCCACCCAAAGCCCAGACGTTTGTAATGCATGTTTAAATTCTGCCAATTCTCAAATTCTGCCCAATTCTGATTCAGACACCCTTTCAATAACCAAATGATAACCGTATTTTTGCGGCTCATTTTATCGCCAAATGTTACAGGACATCAAAATATTGAACGAAAAAGAGACCCGCGGAGGGTTTGGAGAAGGCATTTTAGAGGCTGGCCGCCGCAACCCTAATGTTGTAGCGCTTACCGCCGACCTTGCAGGCTCCCTTAAGCTCAACGCTTTCATCAAGGAGTTCCCCGATCGTTTTGTACAGTGCGGCATTGCCGAAGCCAATATGATAGGCGTGGCTGCCGGCCTTACCATTGGCGGTAAAATACCTTATACCACCACTTTTGCTAACTTCTCTACTTCCCGCGTTTACGACCAGATCCGCCAGTCGGTGGCGTATAGCGGCAAGAATGTAAAAATATGCGCATCGCACGCCGGCCTTACGCTGGGCGAAGATGGCGCTACCCACCAGGTGCTGGAAGATATAGGCATGATGAAGATGCTGCCGGGCATGGCAGTTGTTGTGCCCTGCGACTTTAACCAGACCAAGGCAGCAACTATAGCTATTGCCGAATATGAGGGCCCTGTGTACCTTCGTTTTGGCCGTCCTAAGTGGCCAAACTTTACTGCCGAAGACCAGGTGTTTGAGCTGGGTAAGGCACAGGTACTGGCCGAGGGTACAGACGTCAGCATCATTGCCTGCGGCCACATGGTTTGGCGCGCAGTTGAGGCTGCTAAGGCGCTGGCAGAAAAGGGTATCTCTGTCGACCTGATCAACATGCACACCATCAAGCCGCTGGACGAAGCTGCTATCATCAAATCCCTCACTAAGACCGGCTGCCTGGTAACTGCTGAAGAGCACCAGGTGAATGGTGGCCTGGGCGACAGCGTGGCCAACGTAGCATCGCGCAATTGCCCGGTACCACACGAGTATGTAGCCGTTATGGATACTTTTGGCGAGAGCGGTACACCTAACCAACTGCTGGAAAAGTATGGCCTTACAACTGCTAACATAATAGCGGCTGCAGAAAAGGCTATAGCGCGCAAAAAAGGCTAACAACCAGCACGGTACGATATTTATTGTTGCATGAACTGAACCATTAAATGAATTTTTGATGCTCACTCTGGCAATTATAACAGGCATTGTGCTGATCATAGCTATTATGGTTAGCATCACTGTAAGGCATAGCCGTAAACCAGCAGCGGCTGCCCAGGTGGTGGTAAGTAAACCCGCATTTACAGTAACAATCAACTACGTTACATCATTCATTAAAACTTACCAGGGCAATACTTATGTGTTCCTGAACATGACCATATTCAACAAAATGGATGTGGACATGGACGATGTGCTGATAGAAACCGAGCCGGGGCTTACCATCATCAACGACCTCAACTACAGGGCAACAGCAGAGAAATGGCCAGTAGACCGCAAAGACCCTGTATATGCAGATACGATACAGGCGCGTACACTTAACATTCCGCCGGACACTACTATATCGGGCTATCTTATTGTAGAGTCGCCAAAAGCGCAATGCAATATTGATGCAGTATCGGTGACCAGTAAGGGCATCAATGTAACTGTTGGCGTGCGCAAAGAGAAGGTGCTGATGAAGACAGGGAATATCCGCAGATATTGATAATTTGCAGGGTATAAAATGCGCTCATGCAATCATCACGCCTGTTAACTGCCGCAGCGGCTGTACTATTGCTCCTCTCATCGTGTAATGGTGGGGCAGATAAGCAACCAGAAACTACCGCAGCAAAGCCCGCCGCTGTGAAAACACCGGCCTTTAATGCCGATAGTGCCTACCAGGCGGTAACTGCACAGGTGGCATTCGGCCCGCGCACACCGGGATCGGCAGCGCAAAAGCAATGTGCTGCGTGGATGCAACAGCAGCTGAAGCAGGTGTGCGATACCGTATATGTACAGAACACTACCGTTACCGGCGGCGACAAAAAGCAATTGCCCTGCATCAATCTTATTGGCAGCATCAACCCTGCCGCCAAACGCCGCATACTCCTGCTTACCCACTGGGACAGCCGCCCATGGGGAGACGAGGACAGCAAGGATAAAGACAAACCTATACTGGCAGCCGATGATGGCGGCAGCGGCGTAGCCGTGCTGCTGGAAGTAGCTAAGCAGGTAAAGGCCATGGGCCTGTCGCCTGAACTGGGTGTAGATATACTGTTTACCGATGTAGAGGATTATGGTAAGGATGTGTGGGGCGAGAACTCGTTTTGCCTGGGTACCCAGTACTGGGCTGCACATCCGCACGTAGCAGGCTATAAGGCAGAGTTTGGCATACTGCTGGACATGGTTGGTGCAAAAGGGGCACAGTTCCCGCTGGAGCGGCTGTCGCGGCAGTTTGCAGATGGCGTGCAGCAAAATGTATGGAAGGCGGCTGCCGATGCCGGATATTCATCTTTCTTCCCCTATGCCGATGCTCCGGGCATTACCGACGACCATGTGCCGGTGAACCAGATAGCAGGCATCAAAACCATAGACATAGTGAACCTGACCAACAACCCCGGCAACCCGTTTGCGGCGCACTGGCACACGCACAAAGACAACATGGACGTGATAGACCGCAACACACTAAAGGCCGTAGGGCAGACCCTGCTGCAAGTGATCTATGAAAGTGCAGCGGGGAGTATATAACAACGCAGCGCAATATTTTTGCCTGCGTTTCTGTTATTACATATATACCTTTGATGCATGAAACCAATCCTGTTACGTTTTTTATTGGTAGTGCTTGTGCTGATGCAGTTCAGCTGCACGCATAAGAGCGATATCAAATTACCGTTGGTTGATACCATCAAAAAGCCTGCTGATGGTACTTATCTATGCATGGGATATTGCTATCCTGGAAATGCCCCACAGTGTGACGATGCATTTGAAGAGGTACAAATAAGGCGTATCAGTGATTCTGTTTTAATTATTAATGGTATCCCGGTCTCCTACAAGGGTCTATTCAATCCCCCTATGTACGCTCACTTCAGTAACGTTTATGATATTTACAGTTATGAACTGAACTATGACCCGGACAAAAAGCACTTTTCTTATAATTATGGATGGGGGAATAAATACTCGACATATTATGCATCGCTGTCAGATAAGTACAAACCTAATCCATTTCTTCATTCCTATGTTGACAGTATTAAAGGCTCCTGGACTCTAACAGGAACAAGATCAGACCAGGTATATCCCAATGTAGATACTACTTATGACGTAGCATTAGATGTAACATTTACTGTTCGGAATGATTCAACTATAGTATTTAGCGGCCAGCTATTGGGCCTGGAAGATAGTGTGCTGCATTATAAATACACAGATAGTATTAACCTTCAAGCTGTGTGGCAAACGTTTCATACCTATGCAATAGCTTCAACTTTAAGATACAACTACAGCTCGAACATAATTACTTTCGAACAACTCAGCGATCAAACTTTGAATATTAAACGCGTTACACTGACGTCTCATTAATAAAACAAAAAAGCAAGCGCCCGGCGCTTGCTTTTTTGTTTATCGTTTAGTTACTCTTCTTCGTCTTGATCGTCCTCTTCGTATTCACCTTCCTCGTCCTCCTCATCATCTTCATGCTCCCTTGTCAGTGCCTGCCATATAGCGTCTTTCAGCTGGCCTATGCCCTGCATGGTGAGTGATGAGAAGAAAACGTGCTCGCGATCTTCCGGCAGTACATCTGCTATAGCCTCTTTCAGTTCATCGTCCAGCATCTCGCTTTTGCTGATGCCTATGATGATCTCTTTGTCCAGCAGCTCGGGATTATATTCCTCCAGCTCGTTCATCAGCACATTGTACTCCTTCAGGTGATCATCGCTGTCGGCAGGTATTACCAGCAGCAGGCAGCTGTTGCGTTCTATATGGCGCAGGAACCTGTGCCCCAGTCCGCGGCCTTCGGCAGCACCTTCTATTATGCCAGGCAGATCGGCCATGCAGAAAGAGAGGTTGTCTTTATAGCCTACGATACCCAACTGTGGGGTAAGCGTGGTAAAGGCATAGTTGGCTATCTTGGGCTTGGCGGCACTCACCACGCTCAGCAGTGTAGACTTGCCCGCGTTGGGGAAGCCCACAAGCCCTACGTCGGCCAGTATCTTCAGTTCCAGTATCTTATTGCCCTCATGGCCCTGCTCGCCTGGTTGGGCGTGTTCCGGGGCCTGGTTGGTAGGCGTGGCAAAGTTGTAGTTGCCCAGGCCACCGCGGCCGCCTGGCATCCATATCACTTCCTGTCCATCCTCCAGTATTTCGGCTTCTATCTCTTCTGTTTCCTCGTCTATGGCTATGGTGCCCAACGGCACTTCCAGTATAATGTCGTCACCATCGGCGCCGGTACATTTGTTTTTGGAGCCGTTAACCCCGTCTTTGGCTATTACGTTTTTATAGTAGCGCATATGCAATAGCGTCCATAGCTGTGCGTTGCCGCGCAGTATGATGTGGCCACCCCTGCCTCCGTTACCACCGTCAGGCCCCGCCTGCGGATTGAACTTGGTGCGTGCGAAGTGAGCACTGCCAGCGCCACCCTTGCCAGAGTGTACGAAGATGCGTATATGGTCTACAAAGTTTCCGGCCTCCACTATGCTGGTAGTAAATATTTGTTGATGTGCTTGGCCAATAGCTTAAATGTCTCGTCTACAGGGTGACTGCCCACTATAGATTCCAGTTTGCCATAAGAGCCGTAATAGCTGGCCACAGGTTCTGTTTTCTGGCGGTATTCTTTGATGCGCTTGGTGATCACCTCTTCGTTATCATCGCTGCGGCCCGATGTGAGACCACGGCCTACCAGGCGCTGAATGAGTTCCGCTTCAGGCACATCCAGTGCCAGCACCAGGTCTATCTTGGTATTCTTGAATTCGAGCAGCTTATCCAGCGCTTCGGCCTGGGCACGGGTGCGCGGGAAACCATCAAACACAAAACCACGTGCATCAGGTGTCTCATCTATCTTGCTGCTGATCATGCCTATCACCACTTCGTCCGGCACCAGGATGCCCTGGTCCATATACTTGCTGGCCTCCACACCCAGTGGGGTCTGGCGGGCAATTTCATCGCGCAGCATATCGCCGGTAGAGACGTGCTGCAGTTGATAGGTGCGAACGATGTTTTCAGATTGGGTACCCTTACCGCTTCCCGGAGGGCCAAATAACACGAGGTTAAACATGAATGTTTTTAATTGGTATCGGCTGCAAAAATAGCTATTAAGTATCGAACTTAACTAATTTGTTAGCGCTTACTTGCCGCCATTGAGATAATAATAACATAAAATGGGAGGATTTGCCGGACGTACGGACTCACGGAGGCTAGCCAGATACAGCAGAAATGGTCGCCACAATTGCTGCAAAGACAAACCGTGGGCGGATATGGATTTACATTTGGGGGCGCGTGCTTACTTATTCTTTGTCAGTAGTTTCTGTTTTATTTCATCGCCACACACATGGTATGCCCCGGGTTGCAGTCCGTCAATAGAGATGTTACCTATTGCATACCGCACCAGTCTTAGTGTAGGGAAACCTACCGCTGCGGTCATGCGGCGCACCTGCCGGTTCTTGCCTTCTGTAAGTGTGAGCGCTATCCAGCTGGTGGGTATCTCTTTACGATATCTTATGGGTGGATTGCGGGGAGGCAACTCGGGTTCTTCTGCTAAACGTATAGCTATCGCCGGGCGTGTTATGTGTTGTTTGCCATCTATTGCTATGCGCACACCTTTGCATAGTTGCTGCAATGCCTCATCAGTTATGGCACCATCTACCTGTACATAGTAGGTGCGCTCGTGTGCATGTTTAGGGTCGAGCAATTGATGCGTGAGTGGTTTATCATTGGTCAATAATAACAGCCCTTCGCTATCATAGTCGAGCCGGCCAACAGGATACACATCTTTAGGTATGTCTTTAAGATAGTGCGCAAGCGTTTGCTTATCTCCTTCTGCAGAGAACTGCGACATGACTAAGTATGGCTTGTAGAAAATATAGTACTGGCTCATGATGCTAACGATGGCTGAAACCCGCTGCCCGAAAGGCGTTAAATAAAAAAAGTCCGGCGAGGTTGTGGCTGCCGGACTCTATAAGGATGGGTTAGTAAGTACAATCCCTACACAATATTAGAAAGAAATTTTTCACCAGAAAAATATTTTTAAAAAGTTTTTGCGATCATGCAAAAGTTGTTGACACGCTATCCACATTTTGTGTGAGCATGTACTTTTTATACAGACCATGCATGATGGTTGTTTATGCATAAATGATGTTGCGCTGAGATATGCATATAGTCTGAAAGCCTTTATTCACGCATGTTTCGGGCCTATGCTCCTTTATTTATGCCGCAGGGTTTCCATCCTGCGCTATGATAGTAAGCTCTTACAGGGTTTATCACGTTGTGATTTGAAGTGAGCACGTTTATCTTTTCACTTTTGAATTTTGACGTAGCATAAGCTACCAGTCTTTATCCATCTTAACGGGGATACCTTTCTCTTTCTTCATCTTGTCCTGCAGCTTCTTTTCCTGCTGTTGTATAGCGTTCAGCAACTGATCGGCTTGTTGCTGTGTAAGCTTGCTGGGCTGGCTTTGCGGCTGGTCTTGTTTGTCGTCCTGCTTATCTTTATTATCGCCGTTCTGTTGCTGCTTGTCTTTATTATTCTTGTCCTGGTCCTTCTTATCCTGTTGTTGCTGCTGCTTATCCTTCTGCTGATCTTTCTTGTCTTTGTTCTGCTGATCTTTCTTGCCACCACCATTCTTATTCTCCTGCTTCAGCATTTGCTGTGCGTATGAGAGATTGTATTTTGCATCAGCGTCCTGCGGATTGTTGCGCAATGTATTCTTATAGGCGGCTACCGCATCTTCCCATTTACGCTCGGCCATGTAAGAGTTGCCTATGTTGTAATTAGCGGCAGCTTTACCACCTTTATCTTTGATGACATTAGCACTGGCAGACATTACCTTGCGCGATGAATCGTACTTCTTGTTCTGGTACAATGCAGTGCCCAGGTTGAACAATCCCGTGGTATTGTTGGGGTCTTTCTGCAGTGCCTTTAGATAGTTTTGTGTGGCCTCGCCATAGCGTTTCTCACTATACAGCTGGTTGCCCTGCTGTAGCAGTTTGTTTGTTTGCGCTACCGATGCGTAAGACACAAACGTAGCCACTGCAACCATTATTATATATGTGGCAAAGCCACCAGCCCTTTTTACCAGGGTCTCAAGCCATTGCTCCATTTGTTTGTTTTTTATTGAGTGCCTTCGCGCCGGGTATCAACCATTCTATCAGTATGGCTATAAAGCCTGCAAGCAAAAAGTATTGGAAGTAACTGATGTAGTCAGAATATTCTACTGCACCAAAATTCTTCTGCTCCATACCCTGCAGTCGGTCGGTAAGCTTATCGGCTACATCGTTGGTATTCTGCAACAGGCTATAAGTACCATGGCCTGCTGATGCAATTGAGCGGAGTTCTTCTTCGTTCAGCTTGCTCACCACGGGCTCGCCTTTTTCATCCAGTTTTACAGCCTTGGTCTCGGGGTCAAAAAGAGTGGTACCCTGTGGCGAACCTATACCCACGGTGTGCACCACCACGCCATTCTCTGCCGCTTCTTTTACTTTATTGATAGCGCTCTCATCGTGGTCTTCGCCATCAGATATAATGATGAGCGACTTATACTTGCGCTCGGTTTGCGAGAACGACTGTTGTGCCAGGTCTACGGCATTGCCTATCACGGTGCCCTGCGTAGGTACCATATCGGGCGATACGCTTTGCAGCATCATCTTCATCGCGCTGTAGTCTACCGTAAGTGGCAGTTGCAGGTAAGAGCGGCCGGCAAACACAACCAGTGCCACCCTGTCGTTCTGCATTTTGTCTGTGAGCGCCATTATCAATTGCTTGGCGCGTGTTAGCCTGTCGGGTTGTATGTCTCGGGCAAGCATACTCTTGCTCACGTCTAGCGCTATTACTACATCTACTCCTCTGCGCTGCACTTTTTCCAGCTTGTCGCCGGCCTGCAGGTTGGCCCAGCCAATAATGATGGCCGAAAGACCGAATGTAAGCAGTATGAACCTAAGTGTGCTGCGGCCGGGAATAAAGCCCAGTAGCTGATCGCCCACCAGCCGTTCATCACCCAGTGCCTTCAGCTTTTTCCTGCGCCAGTAAATAAGCAGTACGAACAGCAATACCAGCACAGGTGTTACTGCAAGTGCATACAAATGGTCTAACTCCTGGAACCTGAACATTTAGTCGTAAGTCTTTAGTCGTAAGTTGAGGGCAGAGGTCACACATCTACCGCTATGCACAAATTTAATTACCAGGCTTTTTTGTCCATGATAACAAAATGCGATTTTGATTTTTTTTAACATGCCTGCTGCACCACTAAGACAGGCGCACCTTGCTTACTGCGTCTACCCATGTCATGAACAGCCTGTCTTCTACCGCGCACATATCAGCAGCAAGGCGTTCCCAGTCGGGATGGAAGTCTTTGAGCATGCGCTGCATTTCGGCCAGGTGGCCTTCTTCTTCCATTATTATAGACTTCACATTCACCTTCGACTTGTGTTTGGTAAGTGCCTCCTGGTATACACCATACAGCATATCGGCACGTACTTCTATTGCGTAAGTCACAAGCAGGTAGGCACCGTGCTTCAGCTCGCGCCCTGTAAGGCCCAGTTTGGCCTTCAGGTAGCGGCAGGCTTCCACATCCAGCATATTCAGGTAGTGATGGCTCTCTACCGGTGCCAGCAGGTATGGGTAAGAATAATCAGGACATTCAATGCCCTGCAGCTTGCCTATCTGCTTTTTCAGGTAATACGCATGGCGGGCCTCTTCTGCCGCGTGCTTCAGCACAATGATGTCAGATAGTACCGGGTGCTCGTACTTCGATATTTTCCGCGCACCGGTGTTCTCCATCATAGACAAACTATTGAGCCACTTACCGTGCAGCTCGTCCGATGGTACTATATATTCCAGTATCTGCTGTAGTTGTTCCTCCTGCCTCATGGTTGGCAAAAATAGCAGAATAGTAGTTAACCGCACTCAATACCTGCGTACACAACATCAATAAAAGATAAATGTTTTGTCTATATTGCCCTGATATTACTTAACTAACCCTCAAATTTTTTTATGAAGAACTGGCTTTTGATCCTGATCGCACTGATCACACTTACTGCAAACCCATCGGTAAGCAGGGC
>CANGNA010000094.1 GCA_947455215.1 Chitinophagaceae bacterium | reverse complement strand
TGATAAGCGACCTGGAGGGAGTGCTCTGATCATGTATTATAGACAAGTAAAACAACAGCAGGATATATTCATGAAACTGACCCTTGATAAACTGAAAGGATTATTATTGGCCGGTATTATTATTGTTATGGCTACATGCCAGGCATTTGGCGGCAACAATGCAGCCCAGGCATCGTGGGACAAAGCAAACCGCTTGTATGCGCAGAAACAGTACGACAGTGCACAGGCTTATTTCCTGCAGGTAGCAAAGGCCAGGCCAGGCGTGGCAGAGGTGCATTACAACATAGCCAACACCTATTACCGGATGAACAAGATAGGCCCTGCTGTGCTGCATTATGAAAAAGCGCTGCACCTGAAGCCGGGCTATAAAGAGGCACAGGAAAATCTGATCGTTACCCAAAATCGCATCCCCAACCATATTGTATCAGCCCCAGATATCTTTTTCGTGCGGTGGTGGCATAGCCTTACAGCTGCCGGCCTGGCCGATCTGTGGGCATCGCTGGCGCTGGTTACCTTTATTGTCGCCGTTCTTGTAGTGTTGGTCAATGCCCTGCGAAAGGGTAAGAAGCCTATACCCGCGCAGGTGCCGGCTATACTGGTATGCGCATGGCTGGTAATGCTGTTGCTGGGCTGGGTGGCCGGCAACAATGCAGCGCATAGTGGCATAGCCGTAGTGATGCAGAATGATGTGCCGCTGATGGGCGCTGCATACAAGGGTAAGTCGCAGGTATACCTGCCAGAGGGCACAACAGTAAAAGTAGCTGCCATAAATGGCGATATAGCCGAGGTAACCCTGCCCGACGGCCGGAAGGGAGCCGTTGATGCCGCCATGATCAGGAGCATAGATAATTTATAAGTCGAATGGGCAATAACGAAGCCTTTGTGCCCTTTGCCTGCTCCCCACGCAAATGCGTGGACATTATCGCTCCTTCTCCTTGGGAGAAGGCTGGGATGAGGCTCGGCATGTGCGAAATATCTTACGGTGTTTGCGCTCAAAAAGTGGGCAACTCCCCTCTTTATAGGCCTATGTGCGTAGCTCAAAGAGGGGACGATATTCGACCAGCCGTAGGCGTGTGTCGAATATCGGGGGTGATTGGCGCTAAGCAAACAATCTTTTAAAAGATGAGTACAGGGTACCTGCCGGCAGGCGTAAAACTTTCTTTAATGTATTTTCAGCTAACCCTTGTAGTTTTGTAGCATGGTAAACTACTGGGTGCGTACCCCGCAATGGCTCAAAAGATTATCGCCCCGGGATATCACCTGGGGTATGCCAGGCGATGAACCTGCCGTTTACCTGACCTTTGATGATGGCCCGCACCCCGATATCACCACCTTTGTGCTGAACGAGTTGAAGAAGTATGATGCCAAAGCCACCTTCTTTTGTGTGGGTAATAATGTAGCGCGGTACCCGGAAACCTACCAGCGGATATTGGCAGACGGCCACGTTACCGGCAACCACACCTACGACCATATGAATGGCTGGCAGCACGATAATTTTGCGTACCTGAAGAATATAGCCCGCGCTCACCAGCTGATAGAGAATAGGATATTCCGCCCGCCCTATGGCCGCATAAAAATATCGCAGGCGCGCAAGCTGGTAAATGCCAACCCTGCCTGGAAGATATATATGTGGGACATTATTACCGGTGATTTTGATAAGAGCATCACCCCTGCACAATGCACTGCACATGCTATAGACAACCTGCAGCCGGGATCGATAGTGGTGTTCCACGATAGTGAAAAAGCCTGGGACAGGATGCACATAGCCCTGCCCGAAGTGCTGAGATTTTGTAAAGAAAAAGGATGGCAGCTGAAAGCGCTGCCCGTTTAAAAGAACAACAATGTATATAGATACACATACCCATTTATACGATGAAAAACTGGTGGCCGACAGCCAGCAGATACCCCGCGCCATAGCAGCAGGGGTAACGCGCATGTTCATGCCCAATTGCGATAGCGAGACCATACCCGGCATGCTGGCCCTGGCCGATCAGTGGCCCGACAACTGCTTTCCCATGATGGGACTGCACCCCACTTATGTGAAGGAGAACTACAAAGACGAACTGGTCATTGTGGCCGACTGGCTGGCCAAAAGAAAATTCTGGGCAGTAGGGGAGATAGGCCTGGACTATTACTGGGACGTAACTTTTAAAGAGCAGCAGAAAGAGGCATTTGCTTACCAGATAGACCTGGCACTGCAATATGATATACCCATTGTGATACACAGCCGCAACGCCGAGCAGGACTGCATAGACATAGTGCGCAGCAAGCAGAACGGTAAGCTGACGGGTGTGTTCCACTGCTTTAGCGGCACCACAGAGCAGGCCGAGCAGATAGCCGACCTGGGCTTTTATATAGGTGTAGGCGGATCGCTGACGTATAAGAAGAATACGCTGCCGGAGACCCTGAGAGAAGTAGGGATAAAGAACGTGGTATTGGAGACCGATGCACCCTACCTGGCACCCATACCGCACCGCGGCAAGCGCAACGAGAGCAGCTACATACCGCTGGTAGCCGTAAAAATAGCCGAAGTAACAGGCATACCCTACCTGGACGTGGCCGATATAACCACGAACAACGCCAATAAACTATTTAAAATGAAACCATAGAAAATAACACGACAGAAGAAGCATTAAGAACAAAAAATACTTACTTTTGTCGCCCTCAACAAACGGAGAGATGCTCGAGTGGTTGAAGAGGCACGCCTGGAAAGTGTGTATACCTGTCAAAGGGTATCAAGGGTTCGAATCCCTTTCCCTCCGCAGAACAACAAAACCCACGCTAAGCGTGGGTTTTGTTGTTCGAAACACTACCAATTGGGCACTATTACAATAATGTATTTGTTGCTATACTGGCTCATAGCCAATATTGCCTTCTTTGATCTCATTAATTTCTTTGATTATTAGATAAAAACACTCCTTGTATGTATCTACAACTTCGGGTAATGTAATTGACTCTTTTTGAAAATCTACCCAGATTTTCAATGCTAATGATGCCAGCCCCCAATGCAAGTCATCATCTTTAAGTTTTAAATTTTCTAGTGCATTCTTGAGTCTTATCTCAGGATCAGGATAGTTGTCCTTTTTGCCTATTTTATCAATAAAAATTAATGAAGCTATGCCAGAAATTATCCCATACTCTATATTCTTCCTAATTTTCTTTGTCTTTGCTGTTGATATCATTAAACGGATTGCATTGTAATCGGCGTCGATTTCATCAATTTTGTTTTCTTCATCTGTGATTTGTCTACCTGCTATCATTAACTCTATAGCCTTATCGCTATGCCCTAAAGAAAAATGGCTATACTCATGACAAAGCACAAAATTTACTGCCCTAAGGAAAATAGAGTTTGTTTTTTCAATGTTGGCTTTTTGGTCGAACGTATATTTTTCAGGGTTTGGAAAGTAATCAATATCCCAAGGAGTATATTTACTAATTAAAGAAACTGCATGTCGGAGAAAGTCCATTTTGTACGCAAGTCTCTTTGGATCATTTGTTACTCCATTTTTTAAACGCGGCAACAATATATGTTCATCAAAAATTGTCATGAGACAATAACTTACAATCCATATGTAAGAAAGAAAAGTTTCTTGAAGATGAATCTGTTTATTTGAATTTATGTATGCAATTTCCCGAATCTTCGATTCCTCATTGATGTACTTAATGCCAGGCTTTAAATCTGCCTTTTCAATATCTTTCTTTAATCGGATTGTGAAATCTTTATGTGTTTGCTGAAAATACCACAAGATGTTATTTTCTAAGACTTTCACTGGTTGTGTGCCTTTACTGTCAGCAGGGGCCTGTCTAAATATATACTTACTATTTGGCTCAACCTCAGGCAGACAACATTTTTTATATTTCAAATTACTCCCACACCAACATTTTGCGTTTCTCGGATGTTTCGGCATATTAATAGATAGTTCGTCAATGGTTCAACAAACAATTGAAACTAGCATTATTATGGGGAAAAAACTACTATCTCACAAATTCATTATAGAAATTAAATCCTTCATAAAATGGTTCGAAAGTTGTCTCCTTCTGCAAGCAGAAATATGCAACCCGCGATTGGCATGGGTTTTGTCGTTCAAAGAGTCCCCTTGGGTTACAGAAAAATTGAGCTTTTAAAATTGGGTTATTAACTCATCTTTACGCCCATTTGTTCGATGAATCGTTTGAAGGAAGCCTTCAGTAAATCATTACCTCTGCCGATTTGTGATTCAATTTCTATCGCAACCATATAAGAGTCTTTGATTTTGCTGTCTATTTTTTGCACCAATAGCTCTCCCAAATCTATATTGTGTGCCAATCCATAGCCGATTGCATCAACATCGGAAATACATCCTAATTGAAGGTTTTCCGACATCTCAGGATATTTTTCTTTAAGTATTGGCAATAGCGTAGAGTTCAAGACGTAAATATCTTCATAGCAAACCAGCAAACAAACAACGCTATTAATACGATCAAATCTTGTGTCTGACACTGTTCTGTTTAATATTGCTTGTTTAAATGAGTGCAGTTGTTGTAATGCCTTGGGTAAGCTTCCCTCGTCCACTTCTTTTCTCAATTGGTCTGGTTCGAAATACGTTCGTGACTTAACTTTGAGAATTGATGTTTTTACTTCAATGAGTACGCAAATATCACCGCAGAGAAGGGCAAAATCCGGAATCTTCCTTTTACTTGCATTCTCAAACTCAGTGTCTAAATCGACCAGAACTACAGGCATTTTAGCTTGTTGCAATTGCATTTTTACATATTCTCGATAAACTTCACCAAAGCTATTTCTGAATGAATTCTTTTTGTGCTCTACATTCTCTTTTTTTGCTGCTTGTTGTTCTTGATCTGCAAGCAGATAAAAAACTCCCGTGCTAATTTTATCTAAAAGGTATTTAGGCTGAGGTACCACAAATGAATCTGTTCGAAGCTTTGTTGAATTTGCTACTGCTAGGGCCGGTATTGTCAAGAATGGATCAAGAGCATATAAATCTTTGTAGGGGTCGCTATTCTTCCAATGATCTCCACGAATAAGTAGTCGATATTGCGTGTGGCTGCCCGTTACTAACCTAACCATCTTACTAAGATTGGATGATGTTACAATTGATTTCAAGGGTTCGAGTTCTACTTTGACTTGGTAATCCAACGTCCCGTTCGTCGTCTGCCATAGTGCGTATCCACAGTTCAAATATTCTAGCACGCCAATATCAAAAAATTCCCTCATTTTTAAGTCGTAATCATATTCCTGATTTAGACGCTTGGGAATCTCAATAAACAACAAATAAGCTCGACCTAATGGAATTAGGCGATCAGATTGAAGCGGAAACTGCCACGAACTCATTCTTCCAAAGAAACTACTTACGGTTTTTTCATTCTCAAATTGCTTTTCGATTTCAGGTTCACGTAACCGGCCTATCATGTTGAAAGCAGTTTGAAACTCTGGCGTTCCTAACACCAACATTTTGCTTCGATAGTCTGAGGCCCCAGAAAGCAAAAGAAGCCTAGCCATGCGAGACGTCTGTAATAACATCTCAAGATTGCTTACCTGCTTATTCCCGAACATATCTAGCCAGTAAGTGATGTATCCCGGAATATTCTCCCTAAAATATGAGTCACCCCCGTATTTAAGGGCTGAATTAATTGCGCCTATGGTGTATAGGCTTTCTGATAGACGAAAGCGACTGAGGTAAGAATAGATTTCGTTAAGAGAATATGACTCTTTCATAAACAGTGTAGCAATTTACTTCAGAAGAACTCAATTGCCCTCAAATCCTCCGCAAAAAAGTTCGAAAGTTGTCCCTTTCCCTCCGCCTTCGCCCGCCGAAGCGGGCTACGGCGGACAAAGTCCGCAAGTAGGCCGCGAAGGAGGGCCGCCCGCTGAAATGGGTCAATACCCAACAAGGATTCAATCTTTGTTGGGTATTTTATTTTGTGACACCAGGTGTTTACCGGCTTCGCATTACAACAACCCCACCAAATGCTTAAACGCTTTATCCTTTAATTCCTGTTTGTTGTTAAAATATACCAGGTCTAAAGCATTGAATTGTGTTATTGCTTGTGTCTCAAGATGCTGCTTAGCGTATAGGAATGGTAGTATGTATTTAGGATTAGGATGATGCAGATTATAACCACCACCGGTATTGGCCTGTTGTTCTGCTGTTTTTGTTATCTGGTCAATGTTGTTGCAGGTGTCAAGCCATAGTTTGGCCTTGGGAATATAGCGGCCCAATAGCTTTATCAACGCTTCTTTAGTTCTTTTAGAATCTGTATGGTGAATAACCCCTCCCGACATATTACCGCCAGAGAATGATGTCATGTATTCGTCCGTCCATTCAAACAAGTGAAACTTGAATGCCTTTTCTGTTTTGTATAATTTCAACGAGCTGCCAGATGCTAGCGGTACAAAATCCAGGCACACGCCCCAGGTTAGCGTACCGCTGTCGCCTTTTAACAGGGTATACTCCAGCCCATGCCTTATTGCCGCATTGCCACTGGTATGCCACACGTAGTCACCTTTCTTTTCCAGTCCCAAAGAAGCGATCATCGGGGTTATTACCTCGTCCAACAGCCGCTTGCGGCCATCAGCATCCAGGTTAGGCTGTTTAGAAAAAAAGTTGAACATGATGTGCCCTATTTCATTTGTCTGCCCTAAAGTTAAGAGGCTATGTGATTTAGTGAGATAGTCGTTTATCTGGATATTTCAACTCCATATCTGATGACCTCATCTAGCACCTCCAACTTCACATCCACCAGCTTTTTGAATTTGATGCAATACCCTGTTACTGTGGCCTTGCCTATGGTATCGCCATAGGTGCGGGGTAGGTAGGTTTTGTCTGGCAGGCCCATGATGTACGCAGATATGCCGGTGGTATTGGCGCTGATGCCTACCTGGAAAAATTCCCTGGCCGCTCCGTTAGCATAGTTTATGGTGTAACTGCCGTAGCCTATGTTGGGGTTGCTTACTATTTTGCCTTCGCTGTTACGGCCGTCTTCGTACCACAGTTTGCAGCCCGGCAGCAGGCCAAGTATGCGGCTGTGCAGGGTTTGCATGTCGCTGCGCTTGGGCACTGGTAGGCTGGCTATATGGTTGTCTATTTCGTCAGGTATGTTCATGCTCCTGTAAAAGTATGCATTTAGCATACTTGCCGGCAGGTGCGCTAACATTCCTCAGGGTAATACTTCGGGCGCTTTGTCTGGCTTGGCATAAGACAGTCGGGCTATAGGTTCGGTCTTGTGGTAACTGTCCACCCCCGTACAGGCAATAGATCCGGCCTTGTCGATAGCCACGTAACCATCGGGCAATACTATATCAGCCGGTACCGATATGTATTTGATCTCGGCAATGATCATGATGGTATTGTTCAGGATTATGTCTATTTTTTGCCTGAAGGCAGCACCTATTTTTATGTGGCTCTCCGCTACAAATGGAGCATAATAGCCCGGCTTGTTTTCCTCTGTCAGGCCGGTCGCGTCAAACTCCGATACATCCTGCGGGTAGCGTGCCGATGTTTGGTGTGCTGCTGTATAAAACGCCTCCCGCACATGGTTTACTGTAAACACCTTAGTGTCCAGTATGTTGTTCAGCGTATGGCGGTCTACAGAGTCTGGCCGCACAATAAAGCCAAACAACGGCGGGTTAGCACCCACATGAAAGAAGGAGTTGAACAAGGCCAGGTTGCTTTGGCCATTGCCATTGCGCGTGCCTACAAGTGCCAGGCTTTTAAAGCCACCTATAGAATTGATGAAGGTTGCCCTGTAGCGCTGCTCCAGTGCCGCTATATCGCTGCTTGTATATTCTTTGTTATGCACGGTATGGATGCTATTAGCGTTTCGATATTTTGTTTTGTGTGATGGTCCTTTGCCTGCTGCATTTGAACCGGCTGATGTTTTCGTTGCGCAGCCTGGCATGTTTAGTGGCACAGGCTTCTACACGTTTCCGCCACAGCTTGTAACTGCTGAAACGCAAGTGCTTTTTCATCAGTTGCCGCACCTCACTTTCTTTTAATCCAAACTGGTAGGCTATTGCATCAAATGGTGTACGGTCTTCCCACGCCATTTCTATTACCCGGTCAATATCGGCCTCGGTCAATGCCTTTCGCGCTGTCTCTTTTTCTTCCTCGTCATCCATATATGCCATTGGCGATGGCAGGTCGCTGTAATAGCAGTAGGTATCGTATAGCTGGTCCATTATTTATTTTGTTTAATAAAATTACACAATTATTAAACAAAAATGAGGAGCTGCTTTTGATTTTATCTATATGACCATAGCAATCCTGCGACAATCGGGAATAGGGTATTAAATTCGCGGCCACAGAACAATATCCGGATGCAGACACTGGCGCAACTACAGCGTGGCGAATTGAATGGCGTAAAAGAGCTGAAGCTTTGCGAAGGGCTTACTGAGTTCCCGCGAGAGATATTCGACCTGGCCGATACGCTGGAGAAGCTGGACCTGTCCGACAACAACCTTACAGCCTTACCTGCCGACCTGGGCAGGCTAAAAAAGCTGCGCATCCTCTTTTGCTCCGATAATCCATTTGCTGTTTTGCCGGAGGTGTTGGCCGATTGCCCGGAGCTGGACACTGTTGGTTTCAAGTCGAACAGGATAGCCCACATACCGTCACGCGCGCTCAATCCCAATCTTCGCTGGCTCATTCTTACCAACAATTGCATCACTCATCTACCGGCTGAAATAGGGCAGTGTAGCCGTATGCAAAAGCTGGCATTGGCCGGCAACCAATTGCGCACCTTGCCAATAGAGCTGAGCAATTGCCGAAACCTTGGCTTGTTACGTATATCTGCCAATAAGCTGGACGCGTTCCCGCACTGGTTGTTGTCGATGTCCAAACTGGCGTGGCTGGCTTTTTCGGGCAATCCGTTCTGCATCAAAAGAGCGGTTACTCAGCCTCCGGTAGTTGACTGGCACAGTCTCGAATTACAACATGTGCTGGGGCAAGGAGCATCGGGCGTTATCTATAAAGCCAGATGGCAGAATGGAACAACAACGAAAGATGTAGCTGTAAAAATATTCAAGGGAGATGTGACCAGCGATGGCCTGCCCGAAGATGAGATGAACACCTTTATTGCTGCAGGGGCGCATCCCGGCCTGGTGCAACTGATAGGCCATATAGAAGGACATCCCGAAGTAAAGAAGGGGCTGGTAATGGAATTGATACCGGAACGCTTTTATAATCTTGGTCTGCCGCCCAGCCTGGCCAGCTGCACGCGCGATGTATTTAAAGAAGGCACGCAACTTTCGGCAGCGCACATAGTTAAGATCACTTCAACTGTCGCCTCGGTGGGCGCACAGTTACATCGCAATGGTATCATACATGGCGATCTGTATGCGCACAACACGCTGGTAGATGCAGCTGGCAATACGCTCTTTGGCGATTTTGGTGCAGCCGGATTTTACGATACTGCCGATGGCGCTATGGCTTCAGCTTTAGAAAGGATAGAGGTACGTTCGTTTGGCTACCTGGTAGATGACTTACTTGGGGTATGTGCTGGCGCTGATCATTTAGTGGCTGCACTGCAGGATGTGCGCGATATGTGTTTGCGACCAGGCATCGCTGATCGTCCATCTTTTACTATGCTGGCCACACAATTGGCCCATTTGCTACCCGTTGCTGCGCATACCTAATCATGATACACAAATCGCTCGAACCGCACCTTGCCTATTTGTTTCACGGTCCTGTTTTTTTCTTTCCGGGTATGCGCTTCATCAAACACATTAAAGCTGGAGCTTTCTTCTTCAGTAGCATACCAATGCCCGTCCTTTTTGTTGTACAAAAAGGTGGCGCTGTTGTGCCATCGCCAGGCACTGCCGCCGTCGTTGTAAATAGAAAACTGGCCTACGCCCACGTCTATCCCTCCATATGGGTCCATCATACCGCCGCATCCGTGGCATAGCGCTACTTCCTCATTTCGCGCTGCTACTTTGAAGCCATTTTTTGTGCCTGTCAAAACAAATACTATCCTGTCACCATCGCCCGTCGAATCCGCTTCTGGTCTTATTTGCGCCACAGCAATAGCGTCCTGCAGTGTATCCAGGTTCAGGTTGCCATAGGCCAGGTCTATCAGCTTGTACTGCTTGCCAATACACTGTGCTATAGCAGGCGGTATCTTTACCGTATCATGCTCCGGCTGGGCCCACGTATTTTGCTGCGTAAGTATGAGTACGACGAAGAAGAGGTATTTCATATGTTATTGATAATCAAATCTCATACCAATATTTATAAGGTTATCTGCCCATCACCTTACGCCGATGTATGCCGCCCCACTGGCGCATATCGTTAATAATGCGCTCCAATGTTTTGCCGTGTTCTGTCAGCTCGTATTTTACGGTCACGGGTTTGGTGTCCATCACCGTACGTTCCACCAGCAGGTTGGTCTCCAGGTCCTGTAGTTCCCGGGCCAGCATCTTAGGGCCAATGCCGTCCAGCAATCGTTGTATCTCCATGAACTGTAGCGCACCGCCACAGTTAAGCGTGGTGATGAGTTGTATCTTCCACTTACCACTAAGTATGGCTACCGCATCTTTTGCTGCCAGTAGTTCATCTTCTCTTGTGCAGCTTATGTCCAGTACTACAGGTGTTTTCTTTTTCATGGCTTCTGCTAGTTACTACAAATTTAATGGAACGCTATCATTCCCTTACTTCCATACAGGGAACTACTTCCTTGCGTGGTATTCCTGTAGCGCCCGGCTGCCGATGCCACTAATTTTGTCGGGAACAAAAAATGTCAATTATGTCTATCATCCTTACAGATGCCAACTTCACCGACCAGGTTGTCAATTCCAATAAATTATCGGTGGTCGATTTCTGGGCCACATGGTGCCCGCCATGCATAGCGCTCAGCCCCACTATGGACGCACTGGCCAATGACTACGAGGGCCGCATTAACGTGGGCAAGATCAATACAGATGAAAATCCCCAGGTGTCTGTTACTTATGGCGTTACCAATCTGCCTTGTGTGTTGTTCATACTGAACGGTAAAGTGGTGGACAGGCAGGTAGGTCTTGCTCCCAAGCCCATATACGACAAAAAGATCTGCCGGATACTGGAACAGGAAAAGGCCTGATCTCCTCGCATTGAAGCAAAAAATAAGCGCAACCACCTGGGTTGCGCTTATTCTATTTATTGGAGTGAAAACTATCGTTTAATGATCAACTTCACTTGTTTCTCGTCGGTGTCTGTACGTACCGTAACAAGGTATATCCCGTCCGATAATTGTCCGGATAAAGATAGCGGCTCATTAAGTGTGCCGTTATGAACTGTTACCGATCGCTGGTACACCAGGCTGCCCTTCAGGTCGCGGATGTCAATATTTACTTCATTATCGTTAGCAGAACCTATAGACCCCGTCAGCGTAAAATCTCCGCTCGCAGGGTTCGGGAATATGTTCATATCGGCAATGTTGGCATTCACGCCATCAATACCCAGGAACGAAGCATAGATGATCACGACATTGCTGGTATCCCTCCTCGGGATGGCGCATACATCAGAACTTGTAACAATGCACTTAACAGTGTCGTTGCGGTACACATGCGGTGCGTAAGTAGAATTGGTTGCACCGGCTTGTGCCACCCTGTTCAAGTACCACTGGTACGTAGGTGCAGCACCGCCCCATGTCACTTCGCAATAGAAGGTGATCACCTGTCCCAGGTAAGCCACCGTATCGTTTGGTGTAAAGGTTACATGTGCATTAGGTACCAGGTGCGGGTAAAGCACAAAAGTATCGTTGGCGGAAACGGTATCAGGTATATGGCACACCACGCTGCTCACCAGCTTTACGGTAATGATCTGGGCAGTAGTAGGCGAATAGCCGTAAGTGTTGCTGGTGCCTGAGCCGGAAAGTACACCATCCCTATACCATAGGTATGTTGGGGTAGCGCCTCCGTTTACCGGTGTCGCTGTAAATGTTACCGGTGTTCCTGTGCAAGCTGTATCGGGCGTGTGCGACAGTGTAACAGACACAGGCACGTTGGCTATTACGTTCATGCGGGCAGTGTCAGAATTAGCTATCGATGGTGATGCGCAGGCAAAAGAACTGGTAAGGCGGGTAGTGTAATAGTCGCCATTTACAGGTGCCGTAGCGGTATAGGTGTCGCTGCTGGCTCCCGGTATGATAACACCGTTCACGCGCCAGGTAAATACTGGTGTATGGCCGGCATATGTGGTTGTAGCATGGAATGTAACAGGTGTGCCATCGCATATGTTGTTGGTAAACGGACTTATAGTTACCGTAGGTGCGTAGTTAGAACTGGTGTCGACAAAAATAGTGTCATGACCGGTACACATGTACATATTGGTCACGGCTACATCATAAGAGCCGCGCGTAGTAACCACAATAGATTGTGTAGGCGCTCCGGTATTCCACTGGTAAGTAGCGCCTGGGTTGCCTGCATTCAGTACAAGTGGTGTGCCGCTACAAATGTAACCGGTATCGCCGCCAAGGTTCACCACCGGTTCAGGATAAAGCAGGACAGAAAAGTTACTGGTAAGGGAGCAGGAGTGGCCGTCAATAATGGTAAGCGAATAAACACCGTCGTTTGCAGCGGTTGCAGTAGCAATGGTAGGGTCGGCGGCTATAGAGGTAAAGCCTGCAGGGCCGGTCCAGTTATACAGTATAGGACCTGTACCACCCGCAACATTGGAAAATATAGATAAGGTGCCACCCGGGCAGAATGGTGCATTAGACATAGGGGTTGCCGATAGCGCCTGTGGCTGCGATACGATCACTGTAGCCGTTTCCGTACATCCGCCGCCTTCTGTTACAACAACCGTATACGATCCTGAGTCGAGCCCTGATATGGAAGGCGAGCTGGAAACAAAACCGGTAGAGCTGGTCCATGAATAAGTATACGGTGTAACTCCGCCGGAAACCGTTACCGATGCCATACCGTTATGCGCACCATGGCAGGTAATGTCCGTATGACTCATATTGAGCACCGGGGGAGTACAGGTAGCGTACGCGCTATTGATACCGGCAACTGCCAGCAACAATGATAGAGTAAAGAATAGGCGCAATGAAGTATGGAGTATTTTCATAATACTTTAAATGAATTAAGTACAAATATAAATAAGAATATGCCTAAATCAAATAAAAAAAAGCAATAAGTGAGAAACACTTGTTTACCAACTGCCATCGCTGTTTTATATCGGTCATAACATGGGTGGAATGCCGACTTTAGGTACCTTTGCAAAGAGGTAACAATTATGATATTTTCATCGAAGCTGATAGAGGATGCAGTACAGGAATTTTCGCGCCTGCCGGGTATAGGCAGAAAAACGGCATTGCGCATGGTGCTGCACCTG
>CANGNA010000093.1 GCA_947455215.1 Chitinophagaceae bacterium | reverse complement strand
TGCAATAGTTGACCAAATACCGGCTGTCCGGTAAAAAAATTATCTTTAGCCATGTTATTTCGTTGAAGTGGTATTTAACGAAACTAACTAAAGGGAGGTTGGTTTCAATCTCCCCTTTTTATAATTCTTACTTTCCCCGGACAACAGTAACTTATAGCTACAGCATAACCCGGTAGCCGTATTCCGTCCGGCGTAACAAATATGCCGTAAACAAACCACAACAACACGGTCGGCGATAGCCGTATCGGCACTAATAAAAACGTACCTTCAGTGGCAGTAAAACCTCATTAAACACACGCATCAGCATTAGCAAATGACAGGGACCATTACCGTATCACAGGCCATCAGCAGGGGATATAAGCTGATAACCCTCGGTACCATCGCCATTTTAGTGGGCTGCATCGCAGCAGGGGGCATTATGGCAGCACTCACCGGGCAGGCTATCTTCCTGGGCTTGGCCATAGGCACCGGCGTTGGCCTCCTGTCGAGCGGCATATACTCCGCCCGGATCATTACCAAATGGCGCATCTGGGCGTTCAGCAGGGTGAATGATGTACATGAACTGAGGATCGCAGCCATTGCCGCTGCCGTTATCCCGGAAACAGGATCTTGGCAGGAAAAACTGGAGATACGCACACGTGCCGACAAAAAAGCACTACAGGAAATACAGGCAAGATTTGATGCCCCATACCAATTCGTGGACGAATCCGACGTGCCGCCCGAAACCAAGATATACTATGCCTCGCCAGATATCGCAGTCAGGGTCCTGGTTGGATCGGCTATATTGGTAACGCTGGCCCTGTTAGCACTGCCCGCCTGTGGCCTTAACCCCTACACCGGTCTTATGCTGATAACAGGTGCTACAGGGCTGGTAGCAGGCAAAATGTTACGCCCCAAAGGCGATAAACGCATACCTGCACTGATACTCAGCAACGCCGGCATTACAACACCCACCCGTACCGACACGTGGGACAATATTTCTGATGAAAATATAGTTCGCGAAGAGTCGCACAGCCGCAATGGCACTACCATACACTTTAAACTGAGATACAAAGCATGGCAAAGACAACTTCCAGATATAGACCTTGACGACATCAGCATACCTATAGATCGTGTCGTTCACCTGCTCTATTTCTACCGCAAAAGATACGAAGCTGCAACCACGGCAACCGCATAATTTCCAGAATTTCAAACTGGTCGAAGCATCCCGCTTCGTCTGTAGCCATATCAAGCTTCCCGCTTGCGAAATAAGAAAAGTAAGAAGACGGCTGGCACTAAGCACAAAAAATCACAAATGCTTCTCTATCCGCCGCTGCACCCTCCTGCACAACCACACATCAAACCCATCACCTACCTCCTTTTCTATATCTATGCACTGCTGTATATACCTCGATGCCTCAGGGTATTGCTTTAGCTTTTTACAGGTCATAGCCAGGTCCAGGTAGTCACCCGCAATGGTCTCTCTATTCCCTATCTTCAGATCAATGCGTAAGGCTTCCTTACCATAAGTCAGCGCTTCATCATATCGGCCCTGCTCATACAACGTAGTATTCATTATACCTAACCCTATGCCATAGTATTCCGTCTCACCAAATGGCGCAAGCAACTGCAGTGCGCTGCTATCAGCATGCAACTTGGCCGTCGGGTTACTTGCCAGCCCATATTCCAGCGCCAGGTTGTGCAATGCCCCGGCCCTGTAATAGTCCTCGTGCAACTCTTCAAAAAGCTGCATGGCCATAGAATCAGCGTGAACAGCCGTGGCGTACTCGCGCCGCTTATCCTGTACAAAGCCTACATGCATATAGGCAAAGGCCAGGGCCCGTTTATTACCACTTGCCTGTGCCAATGCCAGCGCCTGCTGCGCATAGGCACGGGGTATTTCTTTATGCCTGTGGGCCGAGAAAGCAATATACCCCAGCCGCGTCAGCGCCATTACCTGCAAAAAAGTATCACTAATTGCTGTAGCATGGGCCATACATTCTGTAGCTGCAACACGTGCCTGTGCCGTATCGCCTACCATATTGTAGCATAGCGCAAAGTTATCCAGTGCATAGGCCAATCCGCGGTAATGGTTCAGCCGGCTCGCAAGCACCACTGCCGAATCTGCATACTCCAGCGCCTCCTGCGGCGCCGTCCGGCTCAGCAAAAAAGACAGCTCATTCAGCAGCAGCACCTTACTGGTATCATTACTGTGCAGGCTGATCACCGCCTTTAGCGCACTCACCTTTTCCGCATCACTGCTCTGCGCCCTGCCGGCATACCCGGCCACGACCAGTAAGAAAGAACAACATAGTATAGGCAGTAAACGCATATTTTATTGAATTAAATAACAAAGATACTGTGTGAAATAAATACCCTTCCATGCAGACTCAACATATGACCTACTAGTCTTAGCGTAACAAGCGGTCCATTCCCGGAAATGCGCGTTGGCCGAGCGATAGCGAGGAGCGGTCGAGCCAACCGCAAGCACACGCAGTATAGCTCCTTTTGCGCGCGGAGCGATTCGCAAAAGTGCCGCTTTCTTTTGTTACTTTTCTTTGGGGCACCCGAAAGAAAAGTAAGGAGACGGCTGGCACCAATCGACCCTTATTACGAACGTTTTTACGCTTAATAATAAATAACCAGCTCCTTCTTCACATAATTAATATTGCTCCTACTTCCCCTTCAACGTCTCCTTCACCATCTCTTCCAATACTTTCATATCTATATCGGCCAGTTTCTTCACATACACACAGCCACCCTCAGTTTTATACTTGCCCAGTTTGGCCAGCAGCTCATCGCGCTTATCACCATCCATACCCATTACGTACAATGATATGGCTGCTTTACGTGGCGAGAACCCCACCTTGAACCACTCAACCCTTCTGCCTGATGTCGGGCTTTCATAAATATGGTTACCAAACCCTATCAGCGATGCACCCCACATCTTTGGTTGCTCCTTACTCGCCTTTTGCATCAGCTGTATCAGGGCCTTGCTGTCAGCCTGTTTTTGTTCATCTGCCACCGTGGCTATAAAATCATCTACGCTTGCTGCCGTTTCTGTGGTCTTTACCTTAGCCAGTTTAGCCATACAGATATCTTTGATCCCTAAAGATAAAATAAAGGCGCAACTAACTGTGTCGGCCATAAGTATATTAATTGGTCGGGGATATTCTCTAAATTGCCCCTTCAAAAACAAGCACATCTATGTCCTCTCATATAAAATACACAACCACCCTGCTATTGCTCTGCAGCATCCTTGCCAATGCGCAAACTAAAAAGGAGACATCTAAACAAACAGCTACCCGCTTGGCGGCAGCCATCAACGCACACGACACCAAAGCTATTACTGCCCTGCTGGCGCCGGATCATACATTTATCGATCCCCTTAGCGGCACGGTAAAAGGCAGCACGCAAGTTGCCAACGCATGGCAAAACTGCTTTACAGAATATCCCGGTTATCGCATGGCAGTCACGCAACTCTTCGCCAATGGCGATACGGTTGCCGCATTCGGCACTATAGGCCAGGCAGCAACACTGCAGATACCAGCATCGTGGAAAATAGTCGTGCATCAGGGCAAGGTAACGCTCTGGCAGGTATATGCTGATGCCCGGCTGCAGTCGCTCAGCAAATATGCCGCAGCTGCAGCAGGACCACGGGTCACCGGCCTTGGTGGTATCTTCTTTAAAAGCAAAGACCCTAAAACGCTCAAAGCATGGTACCAGCAGCACCTCCATCTCAACATCGATCAGTACGGCACCAACTTCGAGTGGCGCGAAGGTGCCGACCCATCCAAGTACGGCGCTACACAGTGGAGTGCCTTCAAAGAGACAACTACATATTTTGCACCATCCACTAAAGACTATATGATCAACTACCGCGTTGCACAGTTAGATCAGCTTATCAACCAGTTCCGTAAAGACAGCGTGAGCATAGTAGATACCATGGAAACATACAGTTACGGCAAGTTCATCCACATCATGGACCCCGAAGGCAATAAAATAGAGCTCTGGGAACCGGTTCAGGAAGAATACGAGAAGGCCATAATAGGCCGCACCAAATAGCCACGTATTGCCAAGAAAAGAGGTTGGCTAAGTACGCACTTCCTGATTTACTTCTATCACGTCTGACAACTTTTCCCTCGACTTGAAATTACACTTATGCTAAAAGATGGGAAACTCCCCTCTTTACATAGCCGTTGTGCGTAGCCCAAAGAGGGGACGATATTCGACCAGCCGCAGGCGTGTTGTCGAATGTCGGGGGTGATTGCGCTAATAAAACCTCCCGGAACAAGGTCACGTAGCATTGGCGGAGGGTCAGGATTCTACAACACACATTCATTTCTAACATCCTTAATTACCCATCTTTATATCCACCAGTACCTTTATATCGCTAAGGCTCACCTCGCGCATGTTCAGTCTTATGCCGCGGCCCTCGGCATATACACGCGCCGTGGCCAACTCTCTTTTTATGGTCTCGTTTACACTACTTACCATCACCTGGTCCACTGCCTTTTTCCCAAACACCATCGATACTTTAAAATAACCATCCCTTGGCAACAGGTATATGATTGCCCGCTTTTTATCCTTCAGCCTGTAGCTCCAGCCAAATTTAGGTCCCGGATAATTCCACTCTTCCAATACAGCCGGCACCTTCACCTGCACATAGGCCTTCAGTTCATGCCATACCCCGTACTGCGCAGCCAGCTTGTCTGCCAGCATAGCATCATCTGGTTGCACCTGTTTGTCGGTAAATACGCTCATATCCATCATACTAAACTAAACACTATTATCTGAACCGCATATAGTGCACCTTATCCATAGGCTTACCATCTGTGGTCTTGCAGGTAAAATGTGCCGCATATACCGCAGTATCAAAAGTCAGCTGTTGTAACACGGTAGAATCATTCTTACCAATGATATATCGCACTGCCGAACATTCCTTGCCATCGCCGCTCAACGGCACAAACTGCTTAAAGGCTGTATTCCTAAAAATATTGGCACCGGCAGCCAATGTATCGGTACCATGTATTATCCGTCTGTCAAACACCAGGCTGAACGATGTTGTGTCCAGATCGTTCTCAAACGAATAACATTTCTTAAATGCATAGCAAGATGACACAAATGGATTGTTGACCGACGCGATACAAAGATCATCATAGGCTGTCGTCACCGTAAAATAAAACCATTTCCGGGCTGTCGTTGTATCATGCCCTGCGTCCGGCGCATAGTCGAATGTAATGTTGCATATCCTGGCCTTCGTTGGCCGGCAAGCGTTAAAACTGAAGAAGACAGTGTACAGCAATGGTAGCATACACAGCAATAGAGCTTTACGGTACATATATTTCAGGTTTATCGATCATGTGTCAAAATCTATACCGGCTTTTAAAATACGGCACACAATAAAACCGGTACATGCTACGTATAATACATGCTATTTTAAAAGATCCCGTATGTACCGTTATTACACTGTGGCATTGGCTGCCCTGTTAGTGTTTGCATGTTTTTCCTGCCACAAAACAGCAGACAATTCAGGCTACTACTCAAATATCGTAAAAAGCCGCCATTGGGTGGGCTACTTATTTTCCAGCTCACCGGCAAATCATACCACCCCTGTCGATACAACATTGGCTGTCAGTCTTGGTCCTAATGGTCAAACCGTGGCCATTTGGGGCGATACCCTTAACAGGCTATCTGATAACGACACTACTGTATACTACTCCGGCACCTATTCCATGTTTAACTATTACAAGCGCAACGATAGTATGGCCTACGCCTATTTCCGCGCAACCGGCAATAGCACTTCCGATTACAAATTGATCCATACTGATTGACGCATCCTTCGAAAAGGCGAATATTGCTGCAATGCTCCGACGCCAAAAAATAGGTACGGTTTTTGCTCCCGTGTTAATTGGGTAACACCATTTAAACGTTAACTTTATTTCCGGGTCAATCTACTGTTATGAGCAAACAGGTATTATTATGGGTGGCGGCGTCATTATTTGCCGCATCTGCCAACGCACAGGATATCATAGAAGCATACAATCTTTCGGGCACATCTGTTCAGGGCACCGCCCGCTCCATAGGGTTTGGCAATGCGCTCGGCTCTATCGGTGGCGATTTCAGTTCGCTGTCTGTTAACCCTGCCGGCATTGGTGTTTACCGCACTTCAGAACTATCTTTTTCACCATCACTCAAGCTCAACTATGCCACATCTACCTTCCAGGGCAAGGTGGTCGATGATAACAATGCCCACATCAACCTCAACCAGTTCGGCGTCATTTTCACAGAAGCCCCAAAAGGTCGTCGTTACGATCATCGCAACTGGAAGGCCATTTCTTTCGGCATCGGTATGAACCGTATCTCCGACTTTAACCGCGACTATAATTACACCGGCATCAATACCACCGGCTCCGCATCGCTCCTGTTCGAGGCCGACGCCAACCGCAATCCTTACGATCTGGATAATGCAGGCACGTTGCGCAACATGGGCGTAGATGCGGGCCTGCTTACACCCCATCTGTCCAGCTACTACAGCACGGTACCATTTGCCGGCGGCATCACCCAGGCCAATACTGTATCAGAGCGGGGCGGCATCAACGAATATGTGGCTACCCTGGGCGGTAACTATAAAGAACGGCTGATGCTTGGCGCCACCATTGCCATTCCGGTCATGGACTACCACCGCACGTCCGATTATTCAGAGACCGTTTTGCCCGGCAATACGGCCAATACATACAATTTCAGCACCTTCACCTATCACAACCAGCTCAATATCAGCGGTACCGGTTTCAACGCTAAGTTGGGTGCTATTCTTAAGTTGACTAACTTCCTGCGCATAGGTGCCGCATTCCATACACCTACCGTATACAGCATCCAGGAGCATACAGAATATGGCATCTCTTCCGTTGTCGATAATGTTAACCATACGCTCTCTACCAATTATTCCCTGCCGGTTTCCTCGTTCGATTATTCATTCATTACCCCCTACAAAGGTGTACTTAGCGCATCACTGGTCATCAAAAAACTCGGCTTCATCACTGCCGACTACGAGATAGTAGACTACAGCACCATGAAGTACATATACCCCGACGGTATAGACGCCAGCACTGGTATCTCCTTCCGCCAGGAGCAGACCGACATGAACAATGCCATTAAGAACAACTACCAGGCCGCCAGCAATATCAGGCTCGGAGCAGAGATCAAACTAACCAAATTCCTTATGGTTCGTGGCGGCGTGGGCTACTATGGCAACCCTTACAAAACCGGCACCTCTGCAGCGCATACCAATATCTCCGCAGGCATAGGCTTCCATACAAAGAACTTCTTTGCAGATCTCGGCGTTGTCAATACATCATGGACCTTCCGCGAACAAGCCTACAGCGATGTAGACTACAACTACGTAGCCACACCCAACACCGGCGCCCCCGCACCCATTGCCACCATACAACCAACCACCAACAACGCCAGCCTCACCCTCGGCCTCAAATTCTAAACCACTACCCAATTTGTAATATTACGAAACAATAAAAAACGGTCTGAAAGACCGAAAGATATCTACAGCGAAACTCGTCCTCGTTTGTAACAGCCTGTCCCGAATACTTTCGGGAAGGATGACACGACTGTGCGTTTGTAACGCACGTCGTTAAGCCACTTTATAACCACTCCATTGTCGCGAGCGTTCAGCGCAGCGCTCTCGTGACCACTGAAGTAAACAAATCTCTGGCTCGGCGACAACCACATAGCCTCTAAAAACCACATGCACCGCCCTGTAAGGGCGGGTTATACTAGCGCAGGGTTTCAACCCTGCGACCACAGCGACCGTATCCACACATACAGCCCTCCTTGCCTCCCTGTCGCAAGCGTGCACCCCAGCGCTCTCGTGACTACAGAAGTAAACAAGTCACACTGGCTACTTAGGTTTAAGGTCTTAAAAGCCCGGTTCCCTGCCTACCGGTAGGCAGGGAACAAAGCAGTCTCGTTGCGGGAAGTATTTGCTTTCAGGCTTGTAACCCAAGCGCCACTGTCCTGTCTCCTGACTGACAGCCCACATCGGGACGTATTCGCTTTCGGAAACTCCCCTTTGCCTGGCTTATGTGCGTTGGCCAAAAGAGGGGACGATGTCCGACCAGTCCCGGCTCAGCCGAGACGTATTGTCAGACATCGGGGGTGATTACAGTGTCGGGACGTATTCGCTTTCGTACAGTAAACAACACTTCCCGGAACAAGGTCCCGCAGAATTGCGGTAGGGATAGTGCTTTAATTCAGCACATGTTCCGCCCTGTAAGGGCGGGCTATAATAGCGCAGGGTTTCAACCCTGCGACCACAGCGACTGTATCCAGACAACCCCTGCCACTACTTTATTTCCCACCCGTGCGTAAAATATACCGACTACAATCTATTTTTACCACAAAAAAAGAATGCTCCGCAACCTGTCTCTTGCCATACGCTCACTGCAGTCCCGTAAAGAAATAAAACGTGGGTTCAGCACATTCAGCGCATGGCAACAGCAGATTGCAGCCCTGCCCACCACTCCCAAACAACAAAAACTACTCATCATCCGGCTCGATGATATTGGCGATTACCTCCTTTTCCGCAACACCCTCAAAGCATATCGCACAGGGTTCCCGCATCACCACATCACCCTGCTCGGCAACACCGCATGGCGTTCCATATACGATGCCGTAGATACCAACTCCGTCGACGATACCATATGGCTCAGTAAAAATCAATACTTCGATGATGCCAATTACCGTACTCAGTTTTGGACTACGCTCCGCACATCCGGTTATGATACCGTAGTGTGCGCCTCCCGCGCCCGTCCCATGCTGCTCGACGATTGCTGCATGCTGGCCGCAGCACCCATTCGATCCATAGCTAGCCACAACGAACTGCTCTACCCCGCTTGGAATAAACTGTCTGACACATTGTATACAGACCTCTGCCCCAACCAGCAGCTGATACACGAATTTCATTGGAACCTGGCATTTGCGTCATGGGTTACCGGCACAGAGGTAAAGCTGCCTGCACCGGTTCTGCCCGTTGCCGATAGCACAGCCATCGCTGTCACCACACCATATGTGGTGTGTTTTATAGGTGGCAGCAAAAAAAGCCACCGCTGGCCTGTTCCCTACTGGATAGAACTGATCAAACACCTGCAGCAGCGCAACTATACTGCAGTGATCGCAGGCGGCAATGGCGATAAACCAACGGCCGAAGCTATAGTTGCGGCAACAGGGGCACAAAACATTACAGGGTCGGTAACATTGATGCAAACCGCCGCCTACATGCACCAGGCTGCCGCCATTATCACCAACGATACCATGTCTACGCACATGGGCATCAGCGTAGGCCGCCCTACACTGATCATTGCCAATGGCGATAATTTCTATAAATTCTGCGGCTATAAAGAAGCTGGCATAGGCCATGCCGACTGTGTATATGCCCCTGCATTCCTCAGAGCATGGAAACAACACAACTACCAACCATTCAAACCATACACGGCTGTCTCTAAAGATATTACCACCATTACCCCCGGCGCTGTTATTGCCGCATTCGCTCACCTTACCTGATTGGTACTAATATTTTGATAACATATTATTAAATAAATCAAAATTGACAGAAAAAAACACATATCTTTGTTGTAAACTCATACGCTAATGGCCAATATATTGCTTGTTGAAGATCACGATGTCACCTCTTTTGCTATCGTAAAACTCTTTACACGCAATGGCCATGAAGTTGAAGTTGCAGCCGACGGTAGACATGCCCTCGAGAAAATGGCCAGCAATAAATACGATCTTGTTGTTACAGATCTCGCCATGCCGGTAGTTACTGGTCAGCAGTTGATAGAAAATATCCGCAACGTACAGCAGAACAAAGTCAAAATTTTGGTCGTCAGTTCACTTACTACCGAACAAACCATACAAGAAACCTTTGTTCTCGGCGCCGACGACTTCCTCCCTAAACCCTTCCAGGCCAACGATCTCCTCCTCCGCATCGAAAAACTCCTTCGTAACTAACACCCCCTCGCCGGTCATGGCGAGGAACAGCCTGTCCCGAACCCTTTCGGGAAAGCCAGCTCACAACAACCACCAACGCCAACATCATGCGCCATTGATACTGGTTTTTAGTACCTTCATAGTAGTAATGGCTATGCTATACCGTATCTATCCACTCATCACTCTGGTCGCCTTTTCTACATGCATTGGTAGAAGTCATAAATACTTCACCAACTGCGTTAGCCATAAAAACATAACCATAAACAAGAGCTTTCGTACCGACGGATACTACGTGACCCAAGACTACGGAGGAATTGACGTACAGATATTTTATCCCGACGGCACTTCATTGAACGCAGGTCATTTCGCTAACACCAGACAAGCGGAAGAATACATGTCTCGAACTGATGCTCTGTTTTATAGACATCTTCGGCTATGGGGTCGCTACGCTCTTTACGCAGACACCATAAAAGACCAATACTTCAACCAAAAGGAAATGTTTTATGACGTGGGCAATGAGACTTGGTACATTGCAACCGATTCCAATCTTACCTCGATTACGAATATCTGCAAACAATGCACCGGCATGCCCAACGTTGATAAATATGGAGTAGTAACCGACTTCAAATCACAAACCTGGCACTTTATTCCTTCACCACGCATCCCCTCACCTACACATTCTTTCATCAATAGAAAACGCTGGTGCCGATGTAGAGGGAACAAATAACTGTACGCAACGGCCTGGTGCCCCGTTTGTTATGATCCCGGTTAGCATAACCTACAACTGCACCATATCCGATAAACTCATTCTGTCCGGCATTACAATTGTAGTACGTTGTTATACTGATCTGGTCATAACACCGTACCGCCCCCTTCCTACCGATGTCATTTGATTAAGAAAATACGGTCTGAAAGACCGAAAGATAATAGCCAGGGATGCAGTCCCGGGTGGGCTTAAGAAGTTTTGTCGAGCTCTGTAAGAGCGAAAGACACCCTACATATCCCTTACTATAACATCACCTCCCGGGAGCTTAATTAGGAACAGATGCCAAACATCCTACTTGTCCTAAAATCCTGACCGTCATTGCGACGCAGGAAGCAACTGATTCAGACAAATAATCTTGTCGGACACATAGCTATGGTAAAACCACCAGCTCCCCCAAATAACCCAACACCGTTTTATTAAATCATCCCCTCGCCTGACGCCCGTCATCCCATCCCCACACGCCCCACCTCAACTTTGCATAAAAACAAACACGCCATGCCAACCATCATCGTAACTACCGACTTCTCCGCGGCAGCCACCAACGCCGCACACTACGCTGCCCACATCGCAGCTACACTGCAAGCCGATATCGTACTTGCATCCGTCGTTACTTTCAATTGGGTCACTACTGAAGTACCCGTGCCTGCTCTTTACGATGCTGAACTTGAGGCAGCCCGCACGCAAATAGAAGAACTTAAAACACACCTCCTCGCACGCACTGCCCATCAATTGAATATCACCACATCAGTAACCATTGGCGAAGTGGTCGATGAGATAAAGAACCTGGCAGAAGTACACAAACCATTCGCCATCGTTATGGGCATCACAGGTGCAGGCGGTAGCGAACGATCCCTGTTCGGCAGCAACGCCTTCAGTGCCATGCACCACCTCCTCTTCCCCGTTATCATAGTACCACCCACAGCCACATACCAACCTATAAAACACATAGGCCTGGCAACAGATCTTATGGATGTAACCCAAACCGTAGATACCACCGAGATAAAAGACCTCGTCACCCGCTTCGGCGCCACACTACAGATACTACATGTTACCCACCCCGATGGCATTACCAGCGGCATGGCCCTACCCGGCGCTAAAAACCTGCAAGAAGCCCTCCGCCCCATCCATCCCGAATTCCACTACCAGCGCGCCACCAATATTACCGAAGGCGTGCTGGACTTCATCAACACACAAAATATACAGCTATTGCTCACCGTACCCAAACATCGCAGCTTCTTCCAGTCCATCTTCCACCGCAGCGCCTCCGGCAACATCGCCGCCCATATCAACATCCCCATGATGACCGTACATAAATAATTAAACATCATGGTTCATAGAAAAACAAAAATGCCCCTGCAATTGTAGGGGCATTTTCAATGATACACTTCTACACTAAGAAAGTCCCTTACTGTCAGTTCGGCAAAATTTAATGCCGCACAAAACACGGCTACCATCACCAACTTCACCAGCCAAACCATCATCACCCAGCCCGTCCCCTCCAACCAGGAGACCATCAACACCACACCCCTGCCCCTGGGCATCTACACCCTCACCCTCACCAACACCCTCACCAACACCACCACCGGCCACAGAACCACACAAAAACTAATAAAACAATAACCCAAACATCGATCACTACTTGCCCTCGCTTACAAGTAAGGCATAATCAGTTCGGCGAAATTTGCAATTTCGTCGTAGGTGTTGGCGATCTCCAGATCGCTGTCACTCTACCTATTCGCAGTAGTTTAATATACAAAAACTATCATAAGCGAATGTTTGCCGTAGCTTACAGGCATGGCATAACCCGGCAGCCGGATTCCGTCCGGCGCCAACAAATGAGCTGCAACAAAGTCAGTTCGGCGGCATTTGTAATGCCGTCGTAACGGGTAGGCGATCTCCCGATCGCCGAAGTCCACTGCCCCCGTTTGCCGTAGCTACCAGCTACAGTAGTACCCGGTAGCCGGATTCCGTCCGGCGTAACAAACCCCGGCCACAGCGCGTAGAGCCGTAATATCTTGCGGCTATGCACAACACGAGCTACTCCGAGAGTAGTCCGTTTGGCGTAGCTTCCAGCTACGGCACAACCCAGTAGCCGGATTCCGTCCGGCGTCAACAAGTGAGCAGCAACAAAGTCAGTTCGGCGGCATTTGTAATGCCGTCGTAACGGGTAGGCGATCTCCCGATCGCCGAAGTCCACTGCCCCCCCGTTTGCCGTAGCATCCAGCTACAGTAGTACCCGGTAGCCGGATTCCATCCGGCGTAACAACCAGCCACAGCAGGTAGAGCCGCAATATCTTGCGACTCTGCACAACACGGGCCATTCTGGCACTAGCATAAACGAAGAAAGCCCCAGCGTTAGCTGAGGCTTTCAAATAAATATGTGGCACATCCCGCAGCATTGCGGGAGCAACTACAGTTGCCGCCCAAAAGCAAAAGAGCCTTGCTTATTCAGCAAGGCTCTTTAAATAAATATGGCAACTACCTACTCTCCCGCATTGTTGTGCAGTACCATCGGCCATGGCGGGCTTAACTTCTCTGTTCGGAATGGGAAGAGGTGAACACCGCCGGCATAATCACCATAAGATGATCGGTCTTTACAGACCTAATATCGTGACATATCGGAAAAAACAATTTAAACTCGTAAGGAAACTTAGTCTTTAAGGAAGCAACTGTCTTACGACTTTTTACTTACGACTTAAGACTTAAAAAAGATTAAAGCTTACGGGCAATTAGTACTACTCGGCTTTGATGTTACCACCTTTACACCTGTAGCCTATCGACGTGGTCGTCTTCCACGGCCCT
>CANGNA010000092.1 GCA_947455215.1 Chitinophagaceae bacterium | reverse complement strand
TATAATACCAACCTGCCATCAGTAGAAGTAACTGATCTGAACATCAATTACGAGACCAACGAGTTATGGGCTGCTACGTTTGGCCGTGGTATGTGGAAGTCTATTAAAAACGAATACCCTACAGGTATCTCTGTAATACCATATGTGGCCGATGCGATCACCATTGCGCCAAATCCAAGCAGGGGCAACTTCACCATCACTACTACCAGCAAACAGTTGCTGGGCCAGCAGGTTACCGTGAAGCTCATCACTTCCGATGGTCGCACCATGTACCAGGATGCGCAACAGTTCGATGGCAGCGGCACCCTACAGGTAGCCACGCAGAACCTGAAACCAGCAGTGTACATCTGCGAAGTAACCAACGGCAAATTCACCGCCAGGAACCGGGTAGTGATATACTAAAATTGATATTACTTTATATAAAAACGCCGGGCATTGCCCGGCGTTTTTTCGTTCATACTTTTTTCGGCAGACATGAAAAACTAACAGCAAGTATACCGGGCTACAAGTGAATTTAGTAGCGCAAGATATCCACAAAATAGCGTGGCATGATGCTTTTTCGATTTGTCCAACTCCATTATTCAATGCAATTTGCAACCCCAAACCATCCTATGAGACAGCTTCATTTACACAAATACTTCAAATACTTTAATATCGACTGTCATTGGCAGCGCGGCAACTGATTCAGACAAAAACACCCGGTCCCAAACCTACAACCCATTGAAAACCAACACCAACAACACCCGATTTAATCATTTTTTTTAACGACAACCTCTCCTCGCCGGTCATGGCGAGGGACGAAGCCATCTCACATCGGGACGTAGTCATTTTCGGAAACTCCCCTCTTTGCCAAGCCTTGTGCGTGGGCCAAAAGAGGGGACGATGTCCGACCAGTCTCGGCTGAGCCGAGACGTGTTGTTCCCGGCTCAGCCGGGATTGGGGGTGATTGCTGTGCGGGACGTATTCGTTTTAAAACGCTATCATTAGCAGCCTAACCCGGCAACTGATTCAATTTGTGGCCATTTTTTGCAGATGTAGCATATTTTGATTTACTTTACCAATTACGGATGCGTGCATATGCAAATGTTTAATTTGTTGGTGCGCATCAGTAAACTTGGCAATCCCTAAATTTAATAACGTTGAAGCTAAAGTCTTTGGAGATCAAAGGATTCAAATCCTTTGCAGACAAAACGCACATAGTGCTCGACAATCCCATCACGGGTATTGTAGGGCCCAACGGTTGTGGCAAATCTAATATCGTAGATGCCATTCGTTGGGTGATAGGTGAGCATAAAATAAAATCGCTCCGGTCCGATAACCTGGAAGACCTGATATTCAACGGGTCGCGAACGCGTTCATCGTCGGGCATGGCAGAGGTGTCTCTCACTTTCGAGAACACCCGCAACCTGTTGCCCACAGAGTTCACCACCGTTACCATCACCCGTAAGTTCTATAAGAACGGAGAGAGCGAGTACCGCCTTAACGACGTGTCGTGCCGTTTGAAAGACATCCACAACCTCTTCCTTGATACCGGTGTGAGCAACGACTCATATGCCATCATAGAGCTGGGCATGGTGGATGACATCATTAAAGACAAGGAAGGCTCGCGCCGCAGGATGCTGGAGCAAGCCGCAGGCATATCTATATACAAAACCCGTAAGAAGGAAGCCAAGCAAAAGCTGGAAGCGACAGAGCAGGATATATCGCGTATTGAAGATCTGCTGTTCGAGATAAGTAATAACCTGCGCACACTGGAAAGCCAGGCGCGTAAGGCCGAACGCTATTTTGCAGTTAAGAGTGAATATAAAGAGGTAAGCATAGAACTGGCTAAAGCATCGCTGGAGCATTTTAACGAACAATACAAAACGCTCAACGATCAGAACGATGCCGAAACCGACCGCAGGACCCAGCTGGAAGCCATAGTGGCCACAGAAGAGGCATCGGTAGAGCAGCAGAAGGTAAAGCTGATAGAAAAGGAGCAGGAGCTCAACGGCCTGCAGAAGCAGTTCAACGAACTGGCCAACCGCATCCGCCAGTTGGAAGGTGACAAGAAACTGGCTGCCCAGCGCCTGGAGCATCTGAAAGATCGTGAGAAGACATTGCGCGATTTCCTTTCCGGTGCCGATGGCCAATCCCAGAACCTGGAGGAGATGATCGCGGTTACTGAGGATCAGATAGGCGAGGCTACAGGTGAGTTGGATAAGATGCGTAATGAACTGGAAACCTTGCGTGTAATGGTGGACGACCGCCGCCGGAACTTTGACGAAAAGAAGACCGTACTGGAACAGATGCGCTCAGATTTCCTGCAGCGCCAGCGCGGCCAGTTTGACGCCGAAAAGCGTGTAGCTGTTGCCGATACATCTATCATGAACCTGCAGCGCAGCATACAGCAGGTGCAGGAAGAAAAGGCACAGCGCAGCACACAGATAGGCCAGCTGGCTACGGAGCTTAACGATACCGAAGAAAAAGTACAGGATAAGCAGGATGAGCTGCAGGACCTTGTGGAAAAGCACGAGGAAGTAAAGGCCAAGATACTGGAATGCCAGGCCCAGATGGAAAGCTATAGGGCAAGGCTGGTGGATGAGAACCGTAAGCTGGATGCTCGTCGCAATGAGCACGACCTGCTCAAATCGCTGGTAGAAAGCCTGGAAGGTTATCCCGACAGTATCAAGTTCCTGAAGAAAAATAAAGAGTGGAACAACGAAGCGCCGCTGCTCAGCGATGTATTTGTTGTGCAGAATGAATACCGTACAGCGCTGGAAAATGTGCTGGACAACTACCTGAACTACTACCTGGTAGCCAATGCCGGCGAAGCAGCCAAAGCGTTGCACCTGCTGGAAAGCAACAAGAAGGGCAAGGCCAACTTCTTCATACTGGATCACCTGGGTGCGCATAGCGATGTAGTGGCAACGGCTCCTGCTAACGCAGTATCGGCGCTGGATGTGGTGAAGGTGGATGCACAATATGCCGAGCTGGCCAAGCGCCTGCTGGGACATGTATACATCACAGAAGACTTTGCATCTATACCAACTGCTGAACTGCAGAACGGTACAGTATTGGTAGATAAGACAGGTAAGATGGTGCGCGGTAAGTACACCATTGGTGGTGGCTCTGTTGGCCTGTTTGAAGGGAACAAGATAGGCCGCGCCAAGAACCTGGAGCGCCTGGCCCAGGAAATAGAAGACCTGAAAAATGTAACTGCCGAACTGAAGCAGTTCATTGCCGACACACAGACACAGATAACCGGCTTTAACAGCGAACTGAACGACCGCGCCATAGAGCAGGCAAGGCAGGAAATAAACAGGTTGCAAAACCACCTGGTGAACCTGAAGAACAGGATAGAGAACTTTGAGCACCTGAACCAGAATGGCGAGAAGCGCCTGGAAGACCTGCAGGGCCAGCTGGAAGATACCCACGAAAGCATACAGGATACACGCGCACAGCTGGACGATATTACTACTGAGCTGGCAGGGCTGCAGCAAAAGATAGACGAAGCCAATGCCGATTTCAGGCAGGTGGAGCAGGAGTTTAACGAGGCCAGCGCCCAATACAATAATCAAAATATTGCTACTACCCGCCAGCACAGCAAGCTGGACGGATTGAAGCAGGAACTGGCATTCCGCAGCAATCAGTTGGTAGAGCTGAAGCGCCAGATAACCAGTAACAGCGAACAGTTGCAGCAGATAAGCGGCCAGCTGGAAGAAACAGAAAGGACACTGCACAGCGGCGACAATGAACTGTACGAACTGCTGACGCGCAAAGAGACCGATGAAAAGGTGCTCAACGAAAAGGATAGGGATTATTACACCATGCGTAATGGTATAAGCGGCCAGGAGGCCAACCTGAACCAGAAACGCCGCGAGAAAGAACAGGCAGAACTGCTGTTGCAGACCATAAAGGACAAGCTGAACACCATGAAGCTGCAGGTAGCAGGTATGAGCGAAAGGCTGTCGATAGAGTTCAAAGTGAAGCTTGACGATATTCTTAACGATCCGCGTACAGGCCTGCAGACCATAGAAGAGCTGACTGCTGATGCTGAGAAGATGAAAAAGCGCCTGGATAACATGGGCGAGGTGAATCCTACGGCCATAGAGGCTTTCACTGAAATGAAGGTGCGCCACGACTTTATAGTAGAGCAGCGCAACGACCTGGTGAACGCTAAGGATTCGTTGTTGTCTACCATAGAGGAAGTAGAGAACACCGCCAATAGCAAGTTCCGCGAAACGTTCGACCTTGTGCGCGAGAACTTCGTTACTGTATTCAAAGCATTGTTCACGCCTGAAGATAGTTGTGATCTGCGATTGACAGACCCCGATAACATTGCCGATAGCAACATAGAGATATACGCACAGCCCAAGGGTAAGAAGCCAAGTACGCTTACGCAGCTGTCGGGTGGAGAGAAGACGCTTACTTCCACAGCGTTCCTGTTCGCCATATATCTTATCAAGCCGGCTCCGTTCTGTATCCTCGATGAGGTGGATGCGCCGCTGGATGATGCTAACGTAGGCAAGTTCACACAGATGATACGTAAGTTCTCAGACAACTCGCAGTTCATCATTGTAACGCACAACAAGCAGACAATGGCCTCCGTAGATGTTATATATGGTGTTACTATGCAGGAGCCGGGCGTAAGTAAGCTGGTGCCGGTAGACTTCCGTAGCCTGAATTGATGATAGTAAAGCAATGGTAGTGAATAGCTTCCTGTTTTTCGGTTAATTATTTTGTAGCCGGGAGACATCTTCCGGCTATTATTTAAAATGGAATAATGCGCATAACACAAACACTTAAGAGATCGTTGCTGGTGCTGGCATTCCTGGTTTCCGGGACCGCTGCAACCGTTGCCCAGCCAAGGATACAGGATAATAATACAATAACGTGGCTGGCCGGCTTTAATACTATATTTCTGTCAAAGCACGTGTCTTTGTGGGCAGAATATCAATGGCGCCGCGAAGGTTTCGACATGAAGAACTGGCAGCAGTCGCTGGCCCGGGTTGCTTTGCAGTATCACTTTAAGAATAGCCTGGTGCTTACCGGCGGCTATGGGTATATCGAATCATTCCCTTTTGGCGATCACCCTGCGGGGCCATATAAGGTGCCGGAGCATCGCTTCTTTGAGCAGGCCATTTGGAGTAACAATATGGGCAGGCTGCAGATCACACATCGATACAGGCTGGAGCAACGCCTGATAGGCAAGGTGAACCAGAAGGCAGCAGAGTATGCAGTAGATGGATATAATTACCAGAACAGGGTGCGGTATATGTTGCGTATGGTATATCCGCTCAACCACAAGATGAGCGTTGATAAAACGTGGTATGCAGTGGGCTTTGATGAGGTGTTCATAGGTTTCGGCTCTAACGTTAGCCAGAACATCTTCGATCAGAACCGTTTGGCGGGTGGTATAGGCTACCAGTTCAATAAGATGCTAAAGATAGAAGCCTGTGCCTATAACCAAACGGTGCAGCAGAGCGGCCTGGTGGGCGGCAAGCAAGTATACCAATATAACACCGGCCTGCTGGTGAATGCCTTCTTTACCAGGCCGGTAAAAGACAAGAAGGTGCCCGTAGAAAATACAGTTAAGTAGCCAGCCTACGCGTCTACCAGTTCTTTGGCATTCAGCATGGCTGCATCGCTTGGTTGTTCACCGCCTATCATGCGGGCTATGGCCAGCACGCGTTCGCTTTGCTGCAATACCCTGATGTTGGTGGTTAGCTTACCGGTGGTGTCTGCGTCTTTGAACACATAGAAGTGCCTTGATCCGCGGGCAGCCACCTGTGGTTGGTGGGTGATGCAGATGACCTGGTGATATTGCCCCAGATCTTTGAGCAATGCGCCTACCTGGCGGGCTGCCTCACCCGATATGCCGGTGTCTACCTCATCGAATATAAGGGTAGGCATGTGTAGCGCCTTTGCCGTCATAGATTTGATGCAGAGCATGATGCGGCTCATTTCGCCGCCCGATGCTGCCTTTTGTACAGGCTGCATATTGCCGCTCTTGTTAGCATCCAGCATGAACTGTACATTGTCGGTGCCATTGGCTGAAGGTGCAACCTGCAACAGCTGCACATCGAAACGGGCGTTGGGCATGCCTACCAATGCCAGCAGCTCGTTCATACGGGCCATAAATGCAGGTATGGCCTGTTTCCTGGAATTGCTCAGTGCTGTACCATCCTTCAGCAGATCGCTATACAATGCTTCCTCCTCTTTGGTAAGACGTTCTATGGCGTTGCCTATGTTGAGTGTGCCTTCCAGTTCCTCCTCCAGCTTTTGCTGCAGTTCCATCAGCTCGTTGGTGGTATTAAGGGCGTGTTTTTTTAATAGTTTATAGCCTATATCTACGCGCTGCTGCAGTTCGTCCATTACCTGCGGGTCCAGGTTTACCTGCTCTTCCTGTGCTGCCAGCTCTGCGGCTATGTCTTTGAGCTCTACCCACGATGAGTTAAGACGCTCCTGTATTGGCTTCAGCGATGGCATGATATCGCCAATGCTTTGCAGCTGATGGCTCATGCGCTTCAGCTCGTTGAGGAAGGGCTGTTCGCCTTCTTCCAGCAGGTTGCGTGTATTGCCCAGTATCTGCACTATACGCTCCGAATGGCTCAGCTGCTTTAGTTGTGCTGCAGCCTGTTCTATCTCATCGGTCTTGAAGGAATACTGTACCAGTTCATCGAGCAGGAACTGCTTATAGTCGGCCTCTTTTTGCCATTGTGCCTGCTTGTCTTTCAGCCCGGTAAGTTCGTTCTTTACTTTGCGATAGCGACTGTACAGCTCTTTATATGCCAGTCGCGCAGCTGTTGTACCGGCAATGGCATCCAGCGATTCCATCTGGAAGCTATTGTCTTCGAGTGCGGTATGGTCGAACTGCTGGTGCAGGTCTACAAGCAGGGATGTAAGTTGGTTAAGGGTGTTGAGTGTGACCGGAGTATCGTTGATAAAGGCCCGTGATTTGCCATTAGCGGCTATTTCCCTGCGGATGATGCACTGGTCGTCAAAGTCGAGTTCGGCGGCCGTGATGGCTGTTTTGAATGCTTCGTTGTTGTGTACATCGAAATAGCCTTCCACTACCGATTTTTCCGACTTGTTGATCAGCACGCCGGTATCAGCCCGTTCTCCGAGGATAAGCGACAATGCACCCAGTATGATACTCTTACCTGCGCCTGTCTCACCGGTAACGGTATTCAGGTGCCCGTCCGGCTCGATGGTCAGCTGGTCTATTATTGCATAGTTCTTTATGGCAAGTTTCTGTAGCATATATGTATGGCTGGTGTAAAATTAATGAACCATTGCTAATTGCACGTCAACAAAAAAGCTCCCGTGGAAACGGGAGCTTATCATAAGTGTCGTTATTCAGCTATTAGTCTGGCTTGTTACCATCAAGGAAAGTATTGATGGTATTGATATTGCCATTATTGTTACCTACAGTATAGCCGCTGTAGTGGTTTGAAGCAGAGCTACCATTGTCGAGCTGTACATTCTTGCGCATATAGGCGGGAACGTTCTCTATCTCGTCGGTGCTGTCTGAGCTCTTGATGTTAAAGCTCATGCGGCGCAGGCGCTCAGCGCGGTCTTCCAGGGCTTTCTTCTGCTCTTCGAAACGGCGTTTTTCTTCAATTTCGTCAGCGGTCAGTACACGCTCGCCGATCTTTACCACCTCTTCCTGTACAGGCTCGTTCTTGATAACAAGACGCATAGAGATATCGTCTTCTTTCTTGTCTTCGAAGAATACGAATGGCGCTGGTGCCGGTGTTTCCACTACAGCTACCGGTTCCGGTTCAGACTGGAAGAAGCTGATCTCCGGCGTTGGCTCGGGTGTTTCTTCCCTGATGATCACTTCCATAACAGGCTCTTCAACCAGTGTAGGTGTAAGATCTATTGGTGCTACAGGCGCAGCTTTCTGCTCGAAGTTGATAGTAGTGTCTACTACCTGTGGTACTTCTTCCAGCTTAAAGTTGATCTTGTCTGCTTCTTTCCTCTTAGAAGGCATTTCCATGTTGATCTCCTTGTAGTTGAAGCCGGTAGCGATAACGGTAACCGCTATCTTATCGCCCAGGTTAGGGTCGTGGCCCATACCGAGGATAACATCGCAATTGTCGCCTGCCTGCTGCTGTACATACGCCTGTATAGCTTCTGCTTCGTCCATAGTATGTTCGAACTCGCCCGGCGCAGAAGTGATATTGAGGAGGAGCCATTTAGCACCTGTGATATCGTTATCGTTGAGCAATGGTGAATTGAGTGCCTGCTCTACTGCATGCAGTGCCCTGTTCTCCCCGGAAACAGAAGCGCTACCTAGGATGGCTACACCACCATTCTTCATTACGGTACAAACGTCGGCAAAGTCAACGTTCATAGAACCGGTGGTATTGATAACGTCGGTGATACACTTGGCTGCAGTGGCCAGGATATCATCGGCCTTAGCGAACGCCTGGGTGAATGGCAGGTTGCCAAACTGCTGGCGCAGCTTATCGTTAGATATGATGAGTACAGTGTCTACGTGTTCGCGCATACGCTCGATGCCTTCCTGGGCCTGCTTCATACGCTTGCGGCCCTCGTAAGTGAACGGAGTGGTAACGATACCAACAGTAAGAATGTCGAGGTCTTTACAGATCTTGGCCACTACCGGTGCACCACCTGTACCTGTACCACCACCCATGCCGGCAGTGATGAAGGCCATACGGGTGTTGAGCTTCAGGATCTTGGAAACATCTTCTATGCTTTCTTCGCAAGACTGCTTGCCGATCTCCGGGTTAGCACCTGCACCAAGACCTGCAGTAAGATGCGGGCCCAGCTGTATTTTGTTGGTTACCGGGCTAAGAGCGAGCGCCTGCGAATCGGTGTTGCAGACAACGAAGTCTACACCTTCTATGCCCAGGTTGTACATGTAATTTACAGCATTGCTGCCGCCGCCACCTACGCCGATAACTTTAATGATAGACGACTGATTCTTTGGAATTTCGAAATGTATCATACCTAATTTAAATTTTCGGGTTAATAAATAATGGTTAGTTGTGAGTTGTTATTGTTTATGTTGTTTGTTGCTTATTCTATTATCTGGTCATCGACATCCTCGAAGATACTGATGAATTTGCCTTTCAGCATATCGAACATACCTTTTACTTTTTCGTTGCGTTTCTTGCTGCGCTCCCTTGCTTCTTCGCTCTGGTTAACGCTGGCATGTTGCTCTTCCACTTCTTCTTCTGTTGCAGTGTCTTCGGCAGCTACGGCTTCCAGGTTGATCTTCTCTATCTCTGCGCCGGGCACGTGTATGTAGTTGCCACCCTGGCCTGCAAAACGCATGCGGCCATTCTCAAAGTCGTGGTAGCCGCGGAGGATAAGCCCTATACATGTTGAGTACATAGGATTCATCAGCGCTTCGGCATGGCCGCCAGCCAGGTGCTCGTTGGGCAGGCCCACACGGGCGCTCATGCCGGTAACGAACTCCGTCATCTGCGGCAGGTACTTAAGGCGAGCGCCACCGCCGGTAAGGATGATACCACCCAGCAGTTTTTTGTCCAGCTCTACCTGCTTCAGGTGATATACTACATAGTCGAGTATCTCCTGCATACGCGCCTGGATGATATGGGCCAGGTTCTTTACAGATATCTCTTTTGGTGGCAAGCCGCGCAGGCCCGGAATGGTGATGAATGCACCAGAATTAGCTTCCTGTGCCAGTGCCATACCAAACTGTACCTTCATCTGCTCGGCCTGTGCTTTAAGTACGCCAAGACCATTGCGGATGTCGTTGGTGATGTTGACACCTGCGTATGGTATAACAGCTGTGTGCTTCAGTATGCCATCATAGAATACGGCCATGTCGGTAGTGCCACCGCCTATGTCTACAATAGCAACGCCAGCTTCAAGATCTTCATCGTTCATTACAGCGGCGGCAGATGCCAGCGGCTGCAGTACGAGATCCTGGGTTTTAAGGCCGGATTTCTCTACGCAGCGATTGATGTTGCGTATAGCGTTCTTATCGCCGGTGATGAGGTGGAAATTGGCACCTATCTTAACACCGCTCATACCGATCGGGTCGGTGATATTGCCGGTGCTGTCGATGGTGAAATCCTGCGGGATGATGTCGATGATCTGATCGCCGGCAGGTATATACGTTTTATACTGGTCTTTGATGAGCAGGTCGATATCTTCCTTGCTGATCTCGCCCTCTACATTGGTGCGCACCCTGTCTCCGCGGGTTTGCAGGCTTTTGATGTGCTGGCCGGCAATACCCACGTACACATCCTTTATCTCCAGCTGGGGATTGGATGCGAGGCATCGTTCAATGGCTAATTCTATAGAGCGTATGCATTGCTCTATATTCATTACAACACCATGGCTCACGCCTGCAGATTCGGAGCGGCCAAAGCCCAAGATCTCGATCTTGCCGAACTCATTCTTTCTGCCTGCTATGGCCACTACCTTTGTGGTCCCTATATCCAGGCCAACTATGATAGGTTGTTGATTGTTGCTCATATCACTTCCGTTTAAAAATAAATATTATTGGTGGTCTTTATGTTCTGGTAATGTGTATTTCGGTTTCTTTTCGTCTTTCGGTTTGTCCTGCCTTTTGTCTTCTTTTTTTGCAGGTGTTTTATCCGTATGCTTTTTATCTTCTTCTTTTTTATGCTCCTGTTTAGGATCTTTTTTAGCGTCTTTTTTGTTGGTCTTTTTGTCGTCTTTTTTTACAGGCTTTTTCTCCTCTTTCTTCTTATCGTCCTTCTTTTTGTCGTCTTTCTCTTTCTCTTCTTTTTTAGCCGGAGCCTGCGGTTTAGCGTTTCTCACTTCCGGCGCTACAACCTTTTTGCCATGGTCATCATGCTTGTCTTTTTTGTCCGGGGCTTTGGCGTTTTCTTTCTTTTCCGGCTTTGCATCTTTCTTTTCTTCCTGCTTAGGTTCGGCTTTTGCGGCAGCTTTAGCTTCTGCTTTTTCTGCATGCATAGAGTCTATGCGCGCTTCGGTCTGCACAATACTGTTGATCCAGTTCATGCCGGTGGCCGCCTTATCTACAGGACCTTTATAAGGGAGTGATGGTGCCGCTACCACCTGTCCTTTAAAGCGAACATCCAGCGTCTCATACTTATCCCAGCCTACCCGGTTGAGCACATTGGTATAGAAAGAGTACAGATTGCCGAACTTTTCTTTTATCCTGGACGTATCGCCAAAGATGATGCGCTGCTGACCAAGTACCGGCATCAATTCGAAAGAGCGGTCGGAGTCGACGATGACCTGCGATACCTGTGCGTTCCAGAATGTATCGGCCTGTATAGTGCGTGCCAGCAAGGCTATCTGCTTCTTTAGGTTTGTGCTGTTGCTATCGTTGGTAAGCACCGGTACATTGGTGACCACTGATGTATAGTATACGGTGTTTGGTGTAACCGGCATGAGCGCATACGTGTTGTCCATATAACAGCTTACGCCGTTTTGCAGGAACAGCCTTACCAGTGGTATGCGCTGCGTAACAGAGATGTGCAGCACACGGGCAGCATCAACATACAGCGATGCATCGGCTACCCAGGGGTCGGCCCTGAGCACCTGCTCCATGCTATGTATGTCCAGCTTGTTCACCGGTATGTGCATTATATCTATGTTCCTGTTGTTTATGGTCTCGTTCAATATCTGTTCCGCTTCGATAAAGTGGTACTTCTTTCCGCTGTTGATGTGCACTTCCACACGATCGAGCATCTTAGCACCTTCTATCTTAGCCGCGCTGCTGATGGCAATAACGCAGGATACCGTTACCACAAGTGTTGTAAACACCTGCAGCACCTTCCTGATCGATATTTTGCGTTTGGCAGCCATTGTTATTTTGCTTCCAGTATTTGTTTTATCGGTTCAACCAATTTATCTATATCTCCGGCACCTGATACGATGAACATATCGAGCGGCGCACGTTTAACATATTCCAGCAAACCTTCTTTTGAGAGAATGGTATGAGGTGTTGTCATTTTTTCGGCTATCATCTGCGTGGTTACACCTTCCATAGGGAGCTCGCGTGCAGGGTAAATGTCCAGCAGCAATACTTCGTCGGCCATGTCCAGGCTTTGTGCGAAACCATCTGCAAAGTCGCGAGTGCGAGAGAACAAGTGCGGCTGGAAGCTTACTACACAGCGGCGCTCCGGGAACAGGTGTTTGGCACTGCGTATCAGGGCTGCCAGTTCCTCCGGGTGGTGTGCATAGTCATCAATGAAGACCATCTTGTCGTTCTTGATGATATACTCGAACCGGCGTTTGATACCCCTGAATCCTGCTAAAGCTGTTTTTACTTTTACAGGATCGATGCCCAGCATTTGCGTTACTGCTACTGCTACAATTGCGTTCTCCACATTATGTAGTCCACCAATGTTCAGCTCCAGGTCTTTAATGCTCCAGCTACGGGCATTGATGCTGAAGGTATAGCCACCGTTGCGCTGCACCATGTCTATGCCATATATATCAGCTGCATCATTGGATAAGCTGTAGGTGATCTTGTTGGCTGCGTTCAGTTCGGCAGAACGGTGCAGGCCATGCTTTACCAGCAGTGTGCCACCAGCTTTGATGTTGTGTGTGTACTGTATGAACGCCTTTTCCATCTCTTCGGCGGTGCCGTAGATATCCAGGTGGTCGGGGTCCATGGCCGTAAGTACAGCAATATCCGGGAACAGTTTCAGGAAGCTGCGGTCGTACTCATCGGCTTCTATCACGGCAGTATCGTTAGTGCTGCTCCAGTAATTACTATTATAGTTTACTGAAATGCCACCCAGGAAGGCATTACAGCCATAGCCGGTTTCGCGTAGCAGGTAGGCGATCATGGTAGACACGGTTGTCTTGCCATGGGTGCCGGCTACAGTAATGGCATGCAGCGACTCGCTTATCCACTGTAACACATCGCTGCGTTTGTAAACAGCAAAGCCGTTATCGCGCAACCAGTTCAGTTCTTTATGGTCTTTTGGTATGGCCGGCGTGTACACGATCAACTCCGCGTCTTTATCTATAAGCGCGATATCGTCGGTGTAGTGGATCCTCATGCCTTCTTCTGCCAGCTTTTTAGTAAGTGCTGTTTCAGTACGGTCGTAACCACTTACTACAGCTCCCTGGGCAACAAAAAAGCGGGCCAGGGCGCTCATCCCTATGCCGCCGATACCTACGAAGTATACTCTTTTTATTGCCTTTACGTTCATCTTACTATTTTGCTATTGCTATTATTTTATGTGCTATCCTTTCGTCTGCGTCTTTTATTGCCAGTGCCTGCAGGTTCTCCTTCATCTCTGCCTGCTGTTCCTTGTTGGCCAGCAGTTCTTTTATTGCAGGTATCAACTCTGTTATTGCTTTGTCGTTCTTCACCATCACAGCTGCATGCTGGTTCACTAAGGCCATAGCGTTGCTGGTCTGGTGGTCTTCTGCGGCTGTTGGCAGCGGCACAAATATGGCAGGCTTGGCTGCTATGCATATTTCTGCTATTGCCAGAGCCCCTGCGCGCGATACCACTACATCGGCCAGCGTGTAGGCCTCGGGCATCTCTTTGATGAAGTTCAGTACCGTTACTCTGCCCTTATATGCTTCAGCACGTTTCTTTGCCTGCTCGTAGTAAGGGTTGCCTGTCTGCCAGATCACCTGTACATCTTCCTGCATCAGCCTGTCGAGGCCTGCATCTATGGCCTCGTTCACTGCTTTGGCCCCAAGGCTACCCCCCACTATCAGTACTGTTTTGGTGCCGTTGCTAAAGCCGAATATTGACGAGGCTGTAGCCGCGGTGGTATTCATCTCGGTTATCTCTTTCCTTACAGGGTTGCCGGTAAGCAACAACCTTTCTTTGGGGAAGAAGCGACCCATGTGCTCATATGCTACGCAAATAGCTTTCGCTTTTTTGCCCAATATCTTGTTGGTTTTGCCGGCATACGAGTTCTGCTCCTGTATCAGCGTAGGGATATCCATGGCCTGCGCTGCGCTGAGCATAGGGTAGCTGGCATAACCGCCAACGCCTACCACAGCATTTGGTGCAAAGTCTTTCAATATCTGGCGTGCCCTCATGCGTGCCTTCAGTATTTTGAAGGGCAGTGATATGTTCTTCAGCATATTACTGCGGTCGAATCCTGCTATGTCGAGCCCAACTATTTTAAAGCCAGCCTGCGGCACCTTCTCCATTTCCATGCGGCCATTGGCGCCAACAAACAGCAATTCCGTGCCGGGCTGTATGCGCTGCAAAGCATGGCCTATAGCCACCGCAGGGAAGATATGCCCCCCGGTACCACCACCAGCTATTATCACGCGCAAATTGCTCATATCTTTTTTTGCCTATGCAGTTTTCAGTCCTGCTGCGGCACCTCTTTTTCCTGT
>CANGNA010000091.1 GCA_947455215.1 Chitinophagaceae bacterium | reverse complement strand
TCCAGCGCATTTTTAAAGAAGGCCAGTGTGGTGGCAAAGCCTTTCAGCTCCAGGTCGCCCGCCGGGTTCAGGTATATGCTATCGGCGGCGGAGGCTACAAAGTATGCCCCTTGTGTTATGGTCTCGCCATAGGCATAAACAAACTTGCCCGACTTTTTGAAGTTAACTATAGATGCCCGCAACTGCTGCAGCGTAGCCCAGCCATTGGGCGCTGCGCTTAGCTTTAACAGCACACCTTTTATGCTCTTATCTGTAGCGGCACGTTCGAGGGCCTTGCTGATGTCGTACAGGCCAGCATCGTAAGCGCTTTCTTTGCTGAACATGGCCAGCGAGTTGCTCTCGCCCAGCTCGCGTACACGGTGAGAAAGGTCTATGGTCAGCACATCGCCTGCGGCAACCTTATCTTTATTTTCGGTGATAGCCTTGGTAGCGCTCACCAGTATACCGATGAACAGACCAAAAACAACAATACCCGCCACGGCCATAGCCAGGAAGGATGCAAAGAACATTTTGAAGAATTCTTTCATGAGCATTTATTTTTACGCTCTTACAAAGAGCAGTGCAAAATTACGACCGTAAAATTTATCCATATGGGGGATTTTTGCAAAGGCTAGTCGGCTAACGCAACATATTTTGCAGGTAGACAACGGCTTTTTTCATGCGGCTGCCATACCAGCTGAACATCTCGCCGTCTACCAGGCGGATGTCTGCATTGGGTAGTACAGCGCTTATTTCAGCAATGTGCTTGTCTTTAAAAGGGTAGGGCTCGGATGACAACAGGATGGTGTCGATATTTAAATCCTTCAGTTCTTCTAGTTGAATCTCAGGGTATCTGTCTTTGTCGGTCAGTACATTTATCCAACCCATCCGGGTTATCATATCGCTGATGAAAGTATCGCCTCCGGCACACATCCATGGGTCGCGCCATATGAAATAGGCCACACGCCGTGGAGCCGTAGCTTGCGCCAGTGCATCAAAGCCGCTTCTGATGTCATTGATGAGCGCTTCAGCCATGGCTTCTCTGCCCGCTAATGCCCCTACCTGCTGTATCATCTGCAGGCCTTCTTCTATGGTTTGTATATTACTGGTCCAGGTGGGGCAAAATGAGCTCAGTTCTTCCACCTGTTCTTTTACATTCTCTTCTTTGTTGGCCAATATCAGGTCTGGTTGCAGACCTTTCACAATGTCTATATGCACGGTCTTGGTGCCCCCAACACGCTTTTTGTTCCTGAACCATTCTGTAGGGTGCACGCAAAATTTAGTGATGCCCACGACCTCGTCACTCAGCCCCAGGTCGTACAGCAGCTCGGTTTGCGATGGCACCAGCGATACGATACGGCGCGGTGAATGATCGATCTCCACGGTATGCCCTGTCATATCTGTATACCGGCGCAGCATTTACCTGAGTTTGCGGTAATAGAGAATGATGAAGAAAGAAAAGATAAGGCTGATGAGGAACAGGTTGCTGGTAAGCAGCGTTTTGTCGCTGGCAGTTGTGGCGCTATACCAGGTAACAACATCTGCTGTAGTAATGAGGATATACAGGATAGCGCCCCATTTACGCATAGCCGTAGCGCCCAGCCAGGCAATAGTGTAGCCGAGCATCCACAGGGCGCTCAGCTCCGTTATGAATGCAGGCGCTTTTATCATACTCACCAGCGACATGCCCAGCAGTATGAAATGGAACAAAGCCACCAGTGGAAATACTACCGGTGGCTTTGTTATGAGGTCTTTTATTGTTGTTTTTGTGTCGTTCAATGTTTTTATGTTGTTCTACTGCTTGATGCCGATCATCCCCGACATTCGACAAGAGGGGAGTTTCCGAAAACGAATACGTCCTAATGTGAGATGGCTTCGTTCCTCGCCATGAACCGCATATTGTTGGTTTATAGCTGGCAGCTTTTTACTTTGTACTCCATACTTTCTACTAAAGTTATCCTTTAGAAAAAGCGTTCAGCATATCGTACTTGGTCAATATCTGGTATTGTCCGCTTTCGTCGCGTACCAGCACAGCGCCATTGTCTTTGTCTATGTAGTGTGTAAGGCGCTCTACAGGCATTTCCATATCCACCACAGGCATAGACTTTTCCATCACATCGCCTACCAGCTGGTCGCGTACATCTGTAGCTTCCATCAGCCTTTTGAACAGGCCGCTCTGTGTTACCGCGCCGGTCAGTTCATTGTTCAGCATCACCGGTATCTGCTCTATGTCGTACTTCTTCATCAGCTCCATGGCATCAGCCACTTTACTGTTCTGGTCTATGGTCACCAGCCTGCGGCGGCCCAGGCCACTCAGCAGTTCGCGCACGGTCTTCACTTCCAGGAAGCCGCGATCCATCATCCACTCATCGTTGTATACCTTGGCTACGTAACGGCTGCCGTGATCGTGGAAGATAACCACTACCAGGTCGTCCTTGGTCAGCTGGTCTTTCATCTGGCGCAGGCCTGCAACTACAGAGCCGGCAGAGTAACCGATGAATATACCTTCTTCCTTAGTAATGCGGCGGGCCATAACGGCACCGTCTTTATCTGTCACTTTTTCGAAATGGTCTATGGCATTGCGGTCGTAGTTCTCCGGCAAAAAGTCTTCGCCAAAGCCTTCGGATATGTAAGGGTGTACCTCGTTCATATCCAGTTCGCCGGTCTCGTGCCATTTTTTCAACAGGCTGCCGTAAGAATCTATAGCCCATACTTTGATGTTGGGGTTCTTCTCCTTCAGGTAGCGGCCGGTACCTACTATAGTACCACCGGTGCCCGATGCTACCACAAGGTGGGTTACTTTACCTTCTGTCTGCTCCCATATTTCAGGACCTGTCTGTTCGTAGTGTGCCTGGCGGTTGGCCAGGTTGTCGTATTGGTTCACATACCACGAGTTAGGTATCTCCTGTTGCAGCCTGCGGGCTACCTGGTAATAGCTGCGCGGATCTTCAGGCTCTACATTGGTAGGGCATACGATTACTTCGGCGCCATGTGCCTTCAATATGTCTACTTTCTCCTTACTCTGCTTATCAGTTGTAGCAAATATGCACTTATAGCCTTTAATGATGGCACCCAACGCCAGGCCCATGCCTGTATTACCGCTGGTACCTTCTATAATAGTGCCGCCGGGCTTTATCTTGCCTTCCTGCTCGGCAACTTCCAGCATTTTAAGGGCCATACGGTCTTTAATACTGTTGCCGGGGTTAAAGGTCTCCACTTTGGCATATACTTTACAAGGCAGGTCGCTAACTACCTTGTTAAGGCGTACCAGCGGAGTATTACCTACTGTCTGCAGGATATTGTCGTAAACACGATTAGGCATTGCTATAAATTTTTATTTGCAGGTGCGAAGGTATAAAAATGTTGTCTATTCTTTATATAAAATGAGAGATGTGCGGGCTCTTAAGCCATCGGGTTGAAACCCGATGCTATTATAGCCGACCCTTACAGGGCCTGGTGTCTTGTGCTCGCAAGTAAGCGATCACCTATATAAATGAATAACCCCGGCACGAAAACCAGGGCTATTATACACATCTAAAAACCACTCAAGATGCAAACTCTTATGTATTCAGTTAAAAGGACCTGCGGTTGTTGCGGTAAGCGGAGCGCTTTATCGCTTTACGCACCCCTTTAACCTACCATTGCTTTTTCTTCAACTTCCTGTATTATTTCCGGCAGCTGTGCATCTGCATCAAAGAAGCGCACTTTGCCTGTTGTTATATCATACATGGCAGGCACAATGCCTATTTTGCCCATTTGGACCAGCTCGTTTATTATCCGGCTACCTTGTAATATCTCGTGTACTGTGTTGCGGGCATGCAGTGCGGCTACAGCATCTACAAATTCGGGGTTGTTGCCGGTGCGGTCGCCCTGTATCGTGTTCTCGGCTTTCAGCGACGGTTTTATATGGTCCAGTAATTGGGTCAGGTTACCCATTTCTACATGGTCGCAGGCACCCTTTATTGCACCACAGCGCGTGTGGCCCAATACCACTATCAGCTTAGAGCCTGCTACTGCCGTGGCATATTCCAGGGAGCCCAGTACGTTGGGCGATACTACATTGCCCGCAATGCGTATGCTGAAGATATCTCCAAAGCTCTGGTCAAATATCAGCTCGGCCGATGTGCGCGAGTCCATGCAGCTGAGTATTGCTGCAAACGGGGACTGCCCATCCTTGGTGGAATGCATCTTTTCCAGATGATCGTGCGTAACACGGAAATTATTCATAAACCGGAAGTTGCCATGCTTCAGCAGGTTAAGGGCAATGCCGGGTGTCAGTTTCGATAACGGTTGATTGAATGTTTTCATTTTATTGATTTTTAAGGGTGTTATCACGCGTCAGCGCCCTTTAATTGTTTTAGTAATTTCTGATAATTGCCGGCCGAGCGTTTAGGTACTTCGCCGGTATGTACAAAGTCCGATAGTATGTCGCGCTCTGTAGCTGTCCTGGGCACATTGTACCGGTTTTTGAATCCATCCAGCAGTACTTCTATTCCTCTCTCAGGCCCAGTCGTCTGGCTAAAATCAGTTATCAGGTCCAGTACGTCAAAGTCTATATACTGTGTCTGGCTGGCATCTATGATCACCTTGGTGCCGCCCGGCAGGCTGTGCAGTGTATCCTTGATGCTCGCCTTATTCAGGAACGATACCTCTTGTGCAAGTGTCAGCTTGATCAGTTCTCCGTTGCTGAAGGTGCTGCGTTGGAAGTAGAACGGGATGCGTGCATTCTGTCTCAATATATAGAAGATACTGATCAGCAGACCCAGGCCAACGCCCTTCAGCAGATCAAAGTAGACAACCGCAAATGCTGTAAGCACAAATGGTATGAATTGCGTGCGGCCACCCTTCCACATGTGCACGAATACCGAAGGTTTGCAGAGTTTGTACCCTGTAAACACCAATATGGCAGCAAGTGATGCCTTTGGTATCATATTGAGCAACATGGGGATGGATACAGCACATATCAGCAGCAGTGCACCGTGTATGATGGTTGACGTTTTAGAGCGTGCGCCGGCATTGATATTAGCCGAAGAACGGACAATTACCGATGTCATAGGCAGCCCGCCTATCAGCCCGCTGAGTATGTTGCCGATGCCCTGTGCCTTTAGTTCCCTGTCGGTAGATGTATAGCGCTTATAAGGGTCCAGCTTATCTGTAGCCTCTATGCACAGCAGTGTTTCTATGGAAGCGACAATGGCTATGACCGCACCTGTTTTCCATACCAGCGGATTGGTAAATCCACTCAGGCTCGGAAAGGTGAACTGCCCCAGGAACTCGTTCACAGAGCTGGCCACCGGCAGGCTCACCAGGTGAATGCTGTCCAGTGTTAAAGCGGAACCGCTGCCTTTGAGCATGGCATTGATGCCCACACCAAGAAGCACAACAATAAGCCCGGCAGGAACCATCTGTAGTTTTTTCATCGCCTTGGTTTGCCACAGTATGAGTATACCGAGGCCTATGGCTGAGATGATGATAGCACCCACCTGTACATGGTTAAGCGCATTAGTGATCGTATTCATCAGGAAGCCGTCATCGGCATCCACCAATTCGTCGGTCTTGTCTTTAACAAAGCCCACTGCTTCTGGCACTTGTTTGATGATGATGGTAAGGCCAATGCCTGCCAGCATACCTTCAATAACGCTGGAAGGCATGAAGTTGGCGATCTTGCCCGCCTTTAAAAAGCCCATCAGCAACTGTAATGCGCCTGCTATGATAACAGAGCAAAGAAATATATCGAATGTCTTAAGTTCGGTAAGTGCGCCCAGCACTATGGCTGTAAGGCCCGCTGCCGGCCCGGAAACGCTGAGATGAGATCCGCTTAATGAGCCGACCACAATGCCGCCAATAATGCCGGCAACTATACCTGCGAACAGTGGTGCATGCGATGCCTGTGCTATACCCAGGCATAGGGGAAGGGCTACCAGGAATACGATAAGGCCGGAGAAAAAATCCTTCTTTAAATATCTTGTAAATGAACTGTTCTGTTCCATAAAGATCAGATGTACCTGTACTGTAGCAACACATGCATGCGTGTACAACAGGCTGAGTGGTTAATAAATACTTTTCGACTTGAGTGGAATGGATGCGGACCGTAGAGTAAAGCGCAGATAAGCGGGTAACGGATAACAGGTAAGGGTGTACGCATAAGTACACGATCAGCTGCCGCAGATAAGTAATGTATTAACCGATATTGGGAGGAGGAGTAGGTATCCTGGGAATGTAATGATCGGGGAGGACCGATGCGCCATGTATGGCTACTTGTATCTTATTATTATAGCTGTTCAGTATATCCGCCTGTGTATGCAGTTCGAATACCACGAATGGGTCTATCTCTTTTTTGATCATACCGCCAGGCTCGTCGCCCGATGGCATGTCGTCACTGTGCACTTCTTCAGTTGTCTGCTGCTTACCCAATAGCTTGCCTATCTCGCGCACCGGTAATACCGAGAACAGCAAGACGAACAGGAACAATATGGCAAACAGTTTTTTCACTGATGACAAAGTAAATTGATAATAACCATATTCCTTTCATTTTTACGTGTAAGGAATTGTTAATTGTAAAAGAACAAATTAAATATACTAATCCTCACCTTCGCCCGCACTGCCATCTGGTGCCGTACCGCGTACAATATTACATATAGCAGCTGCCTGGCGGTAGATCGATTTATTGAACTTATTACCAAGTACCACTATAGTAAAGTTGTCTTGTATCAGGCGGTAGAACGATGTGTTGTTGCCGTGCCACCAACCGTTATGGTATATTACCTTGCTGCCGTTAGGGTAGCAGAGCATGCGCCAGCCCAGGCCATAGTTCTTTACACCCGGGCGCTCAAAAGAGCAGGGTCCGTAAGCCAGGTCTATGGTAGCCGGGTTCAGCAGTGTGTTCTTGTAAAAGCTCTGATCCCAGCGATACATATCTTCGGGCGTGCTGTATATACCCTTGTCTCCGTATACACCATCGGCAAACATATCCGGTTCACGTGCCCAGTTATAGCGGTAGCTGATGGCGGCATCTGCAGGCAGGCCTTTTGCGGGATCGTAAACAAAAGTATGGTTCATGCCCAGCGGCTGAAAGATATAGTCGTGCATGAACTGTGCATAAGGCATACCGCTCACTACTTCTATTACCTTGGCCAGCACAGCATAGTTGGTATTGCAATAAGTAAAGCGTGTATCTGCCTTAAACTCCAGGTGCGGCTTATTTTTGGTCATCAGCGCCAGCATCTCGTCGTTATAAATAGGCGTACGCTGGTCGCCCTTGTAGTTGGGTACCCAGTGAGTATAGTCTGGCAGGCCGGAGCGGTGGTCCAGCAACATACGCAGCGTTATGCCGGGGTACGGAAAGTCTTTTATGTAGGTGGTCACCGGCTGGTCTATATCCAGTTGTTTGTTCTGGTACAGGTACAGCGTAGCCGCGCCCGTAAAGGTTTTGGTCACCGATGCCAGCTGGCAGCTGCTGTTGGCGGTCAGCGGTATCTTCTTTTCCCTGTTGGCCAGGCCATAGGCGCGCTCGTAAAGCACGTGCCCTTTATAGCCTATCAATACATTGCCATTGAAGCCTGCCCTTACCTGCGCCTGGTAAAACTTATCCAGCTTTGCGGTGATCTCCCTTATCTGCGGGGACATGGTGTCAAACACCAACGGCTGTATCGGTGCCGATACCGGGTTGAGTGCAAAACCATTTTTATTCGTTCTTGCCGATACCTGCTGAGAGTTAGAATGGCAGGCTATCAGTAATAGCGATAATAAAACGGTAACTATATAAAATTTCTTTGTGTGCTGCATGTTTCTTTTTCGCTCGTACGCTATGCTTATTCTTCACAATTGCCATCACTTTTACCTACAAGTCTTCTATCCGGCAATACGGGCAAAAATAAATTTTATAGGGATAGAAAAATCACTTGCCTGTTTCTATTTTAACAAAAGGCAATATGTCGTCTATCAGCTCAAAGTAGCACTGGTTCAAATGGTAATAATTGGCTACAAATATTTCGTAGGCTTTTTCAGGAGCAGGCATGTGTATTGCCCGCCTGTGTAACCCGTTCAGGGCGCGCTCCATGCCCTTTATGGCCCTGTAGCCATACAGCCAGTTGTGCTGTTTCATGTGCGGAAAGTAGTTGGCAAAATGTTCCGGGAACCACTGGCTGTTTGTTTCCAGTTGCTCGTAAACGCCATGAGAAAATTTTTCCAATGCCTGCGCGTTGGGGAATATTTTTGGATCATTGGCCAGGAAATGGTCATATAAAGTATCCATTATGGCCCCGGCATACAGACCATAATCCTCCCGGAAAAATACCTTGGCCCGCTTTGTAGCCGGATGTTCATCGCTGAACTCATCTATCTTCCGGTGCAGCATGACACCTTTCCATATCTCTTCCGGATATTTTTCATGCGCCACCAGCTTACCCTTTACGTGGTCGCCGATCATATTGCCGGTAAGTATGTTGGTATTGCCAAAAGAAAGATATGCGTGCCCCAGATAGTTCATATCGCGAAGCTACGAAGCGATGTGATACAGAAAATGGAAATAATCAATAGTGATATCGGCAAGATACAATATATATTGTTGCCCCCTGCACAGAGTAAACGATTCGATGTTCGTCAGAAATACGGCGGGACCATTTACCCCTTAAATTGTGTTTAAGTGCTTCTGGTTTGCCAAGTCCGGTAAAAGGGTGAGCTGCAATATCAACTAAAAGACTGATGATTTTAGAAAGCAATTTAGCATCAGCAGTTCTCCATTCGTCAAGATGCGATAAAGCCTCTTCCGAAAATGTAATAGTGTACATTATTTACCGTATTTGGCTTGAAGTTCCTCAACAGTAAAAGTTACTACTTTACCTTCTTCTATTTGTTTCATAGAAAGCTCCAGACTATCCCTATTAGCCTGGGTAGCAAGTAAATATTCAGTTTCGTCAAAAACATCGGATACAGTTATCTTGATCGTTTTGTTTTTAAACGCTGCTTTTATCGAATTGATAATATCTTCCGACAACTCGTTTACGTCTAATTGATAAGATGTAACCATATATACAAAAATAAAGAATTATTATCTTGATATTTCTTTTCGTAGTTTATAAAGAATATTATTTAACAAGTTCCCCAAGGTCCTGCTTCATCGTTTTCAGCTCTATGCGTAGCTTTTCCAGCGATACCATCTGAACTTCGTTCAGGCGGAATGGAGGTGGTGTATGTTCGTCTATAACTATTGGTCTTGTCTCCATGTCAGGATTCAGTTGTTTAAGTACCGGCAGTATCTCGTGAAACAGCGCCAGGCATTCTTCCATTATGGCCTGCTGGGCAGCGTAGGGGCGGGAGTCTATTGTTTTCTTTTCCTCCTGCTCCAGGTTTATTGTGTTCAGGTCGCGCGCTATCCGCACATTGCAGGTCAGTATGTCGTAGTACTCGCTGGTCTTTTCCTTGCCCGGCTCTTCCATGTAGCGGTTAAAAGAGTCGAACACATCGCTGTTCTTCGATTCTGCTATGCGTTTGTTTTTGGTCCAGTTATTTACCTGGCTGTAGAAGGTGCCCGTAAAATAGTCGTAATTGGCCTTTATGGCATCCGCCAGGTGGGCCGGCAGCCATTTCTTGTCCCAAGCAGGCAGCAGCAGGAAGCCCGATATCACCGCCAGTGCCGATCCGCCTACCGTGCACAGTGCACGGTACATCAGTATCTGGTAGCTGAACGTATGGTCCAGGTTAAAGAGCAATACAAGGTTCACCGTTACCACGAACACCGCAATGGCATAATTCTTCCGCACATAGTACACCATCAGCAGGAAGGTAACGAACAGTACTGCCTCTTTAAAGTGCGTGCCGGCCGGTAATAGTAGCAGCAAGCTGCCCGTTACCCCGCCCAGCAGGGTGCCTGCCACGCGGTCTCTCGCCTTCTTTAGCGTAGCGCCAAAGTAAGGCTGTATCACTATCATCAGGCTGAAGGGTATCCAGTAGCCATGATCTATTTTGAACCATTTAAAGATAAGCACTGCTATACAGGCAGCTATTGCCGAACGCAGCGCAAACCTGAAGGTAAGCGTGTTGAAGTGCGCCAGTGTCTTGATGTTGCCGGCTATCTTTTTAGGGTTCAGCACCAGCATGGTCTTCACCAGAGAGTATGATCTGAATACCGGCACATCATCGCCCATCAGGTCCACTCGCTGTATGGCGCTTTCCAGCAGTTTCACCGTTCTGCCGGTAAGTTGCAGTATCCGGTTGATGGCATCTGCCTGCCGCTGATCTTCAGGCAGTGGATATTCTTTAATAAGAGCGGTCAGCTTTTTCAGTCGGTTGATCTGGGATATGGCCAGTAGCTTTTCTTCCGCTTTTAGTGTCAGTACATATACCGACATGCGGCTGATGGCCTCTTTCAGTGCACTGAACAATGTAGCGGCCTTTACGCGCAGCGCTTCATCCAGTTCCCGCACATTGATGTGCTCCATCTCATCCGCCATCGCTATCACATTCACCGATACTAACGCTGCATTTTTACGTAGCAGCAGTAGCTGGTTCTGCCGGTTGTCATTAGTTGTTGCCTGGTGGGCCATGCGGCCAAAAAAGTCGAACGAGTGGTCTATGGCAGCACGGATCTCCTTTTCTTTCACATATATCTCCTGCCGGGCTTTTGGGTCTACCGCGCTGCGGGTTATGGTATCTACCAATCCCGATATTGATCGCCAGATAAGCGCTATCTGCCTGCGGAAGGGCTGCTGCACAGGCTCTACCAGCGATGCTGATATGCCCACCAATATAGGCCATGCCGAGCCTATGAGGATCAGGTATATCCTGTGTGCTACGTCAAACTTATCCCTGTCGGGGTAGGCATTGCAGATGATGAACATCAGGTACACACATATGGCCAGGCCGCTGGCGCGGTCGCCCAGGTTCTTCAGCAGGGTAGCCACAAATGCGGCTACGAACATGAACAGCACGCTCAATACGATGCTGTCGCCGGTCAACGTGCCTATTATACCCCAGAACAAGGCCAGCAAAGCGCCTATGAACAGGGTACGCACCCGCCAGTTGAACGATCCCTTCATTTCCACCCACGATATCGCTTCAGCTGTTAGTGTTATCCACGTGGCATCATTTACATGGTTGGTGGTCAGGCCCCATATCATTGGCACAGTGCCTGCTATGGCCATGCGCAGGCCCCAGCTCACCATAGGCTCGAAACTCTCGTTTTGTATAAAGGCACTCAGTTTCTTGTATGACTGTATAATGGCCAAGCGATGTAGTTGTTGTGTTCGTCCGTCAAATGTAAAAAGGACTGTGCCAAATACGTGTGAAGCTTCAGTAACTTTTTATTTTCTATAAGTATTCCCCCGACGAACGTTGATCCTTTTACTCCACATTCCCTCCCCTTCGCTCTAGCTCTGTTACTCTGCACTCACTTTGGCATGCGCTTTGAACTGTATTTAACCTAATTTGCATATCAATGAAGAATATAACTATCCTGTTGCTGTTATGCTGCTTTGCCGGCCACGCCCGCGCACAGCAGGTAAATGCCATAAAAGCAGCTGATATCAATAAATGGGGTGCTTCGCCCGACACTGTTTATATTGTTAACTTCTGGGCCACTTGGTGTATGCCCTGCGTGCAGGAGCTCCCGGAGTTTGACAAGCTATACCAGCGCTATGCAGGCAAACCCGTCAAAATGCTGATGGTGAGTCTCGATTTTAAAGAGGATTTTCCCGGTAAACTGCAGATGTTTGCCCAGCGCAAACGCATGTTGCCGCCCATAGCCTGGCTTGCAGAGACCGATCCGAACAAGTTCATCCCGGTCATAGAAAACTCTTGGCAGGGCTCCATTCCCGCCACATTGATCATCAGGCCCGGCAAGGTCCGTAAATTCATAGAAGGACAAACGAGCGCTGCAGCGGTAGGCAAGATCGTAGATGCCGCCATGAATGAATAATAATTCACATCTTTTAGTTAACTTTACCATCTTTATAATAATATGAGCATAAGACAAGTAGCTGCAATATTGTGCTGCACTATAGCGGTAGCCGGTATCAATGCACAGGCCGCACCCAAAAGGGCATTACCTAAGACCAATTTTACATTGGTCGAAGCGTATAAAACAAAGGCCAAACCTGCTAACGCGCAGGCGCTCCCGCTAACGGGCGAACATTTCATTATTAAATGGATGGCCGATACCTATCCTGCCACTTTTTACTGGCGCGGACAAGGTGGTTTCCTCATGTGCAATATCAGTAAGGCGCATAAGAAAGGTAAGACCTACACTACCGAAACAGTACCTTTCGATGCGATACACAAGGGCGATACGCTGGAGATAGTGCCTTTTTCAAGAGGAAAGGTGCGTATACCGGATGAGATCCCGCAGAATGCCAAGAATACACTTTTTTACCGCGTCAATGGTAACGATACCTGGATGCTGTTCCCTGTAAAATCGATCACTAAAAAGTAATACAAATAAGCAATGCGTAAGTTATTATTAGCCGTATCACTATCCCTGTTTGGCTGGGCTGCACAGGCGCAGCCGTGGATGCCTAAAGACAATCGCCGTATCAAGCTGAGCGAGCTCATCGAGGAACACGAAAAAGAAGAGAAGGAGCAAAAGCGCGAAGGCAAACGTGTGACCCATGAAGAAGGCAAGGTAGAGGAAGAAGGTCCTGAATACCTTTTCGAGCGCTGGGCATGGCACCAAAAGCAGCACCTTGATAAAAACGGCTATATAGTAGGGCCAATGGCTACATGGCAGGCTTGGAGCAAATACCTGGAACAGCAAAAGCAGGTTAAGGCGAAGGGGCTGGCCAAAACCACTACCACACCTGCTAACTGGGTATTCCAGGGACCCGACTCTTGTGAGGGTGGCTATTCCGGCCTGGGCCGCATCAATGCAGTAGCATTTCATCCTACCAATGCCAATATATTTTTTGCCGGCTCTGCAGGTGGTGGTACATGGAAAACTGTAGACGGTGGGCAGCATTGGGCGCCGTTGTATGGCAACCTGCCAACACTGGGTGTAGCTGCGATCGTCGTTAACCCGCTCAACCCCAATACACTATATGTGGCTACCGGCGATGGCGACGCTGGCGATAACTTCAGCATGGGTGTTGTAAAAAGCACTGATGGCGGCGCTACCTGGAACACTACAGGCCTTGCCTGGACGCCCACTACTTACATGTGGTGCCGGTCTATGGCCATTAATCCTCTTGATACCAACACTTTATTGCTGGCCACCAACAACGGTATGTACATAACACATAACGGTGGCACCAGCTGGACCAATATTGAGCCTGGCGACTACAAACAGGTGTTGTATCATCCGGTTGATACAAGCATAGTGTACGCAACCAACTATACCAGCTCATCTGCCCAGGTGTTGCGTTCTACGAATGGCGGTGTGTCATGGACTACTGTTACGTCTTTCTCTGGCGCTCAAAGGGTGAATATCGCAGTAACCCCTGCTAACCCCAATGTAGTTAAGGCCATAGTGTCGGACAATAGCAATTCCGGTCTTATGGGTGTTTATGGCTCTACTAACTCAGGTGTGTCATTCAGCGCGTTATATCTCAACGATGCCGGCTGTACTAAAAACCTGCTGGGCTACGATCTCGGTCTGCCTACGTCTTCGTGCGGTGGCCAGGGTTGGTACGATCTGTGCATCGCTATAAGCCCTACCGATGCCAACAAGGTGATCATAGGTGGCGTAAATAATTATTATTCTGCTGATGGTGGCGTTACCTGGGATATTGTTACCACCTGGTATGGCGGTCTGCCGGGCGTGCAAACGGTGCATGCCGATAAGCACGTGCTGGCCTACAACCCGCTCGATGGTAAGCTGTTCCAGGGCTGCGATGGCGGCCTGTACAATACCAACGATGCTGGTTCCGGTTATTGGAATAACATTACAAATGGCATGGGTATCACGCAGTTCTACCGTAATGCTGTGGCCAATGGCGTGCCATGGTGCATAGGCGGTGCCCAGGATAATGGTACTAAGATGATGAACAATGGTACCGATGCCGATCTTACAGGTGGCGACGGTATGCAGTGCCGAATCGATTATGATGATCCGACCAACACCTGGTATACGGCAACCCAGAATGGTGGCATTTCCCGCACCACCAATGGTGGCTTTTCTTACGAGGATATCGGAATCAATATCCCTACCACGTCTACAGGTATCTGGATAACACCATATATCGTACATCCACAGATATCATACAACTTGCTTGCCGGTATAGAAAAGCTATATGCATCTACTGACAGGGGAAGCTCCTGGACGGCAATATCACCACAGTTCAGCACGTCTTACAATATCGAGCATATTGCTATGTGTGCTACTGACGGCCAGTACATCTATCTATCGCTGGAGAACAGCGCTCTGAAGTTCTCTCCCGATTATGGCGCTACATGGTCCGGCATCTCTACCCCGGGTTTTGGCGGTAGCATTTCTCGCATTGCGGTGGAGCCTAAAAATCGCAACCTGTTATGGGTTACTTATAGTGGTTACGGCGGTGCAAAGGTGGGCCTCTACAACAAGGCAACCAATACCTGGAGCAATAAGACCGGTACATTGCCCGACATACCTGTTAATTGCATCACTATCGATTCTTTCTCCGGTACAAAATACATTGGCACAGATGTGGCTGTATGGTACCGCGATACCACAATGACGGATTGGGCTTTGTATAATACCAACCTGCCATCAGTAGAAGTAACTGATCTGAACATCAATTACGAGACCAACGAGTTATGGGCTGCTACGTTTGGCCGTGGTATGTGGAAGTCTATTAAAAACGAATACCCTACAGGTATC
>CANGNA010000090.1 GCA_947455215.1 Chitinophagaceae bacterium | reverse complement strand
CCTGCGTACACAACATCAATAAAAGATAAATGTTTTGTCTATATTGCCCTGATATTACTTAACTAACCCTCAAATTTTTTTATGAAGAACTGGCTTTTGATCCTGATCGCACTGATCACACTTACTGCAAACCCATCGGTAAGCAGGGCCGCATTTATTGTAACACCCAAAACGGCTGAGGCTGTACCGGTACATGTAAAAAAGCCATTCATGCAGCGGAAGCTGCCCATGGCCATTGCCGCAATGACCCATGCCCCAAGGCCGGAAGACTCCTATCGCGACCATAGCAAGCCAGGATGGCCGGGTGCCGTGGCCTTTGGCTGTAGCCTTTTAGCCATTGCCGGCCTGTTCATTCCATATGCCGGCGTGACCATCTATCTACTGGCATCAATATGCGCTATTATTTTTGGAGGTATAGGTGTAAGTAAGCGGAAATACAGCAATACCGGCTTTGCTATAGCAGGGCTGGTTTTAGGCATACTGGAGATATTGGCGCTGATAGCGCTCATTGTACTATTGGTGGCCTTACTTGCCGCCTTGTAGTTTTCGCTCTGTATGGTAAGATGAATAAAGCCTGCTTCTATTTCAGAAGCAGGCTTTATTTTATGGTGCAGACGTAAAAGGGGCTGAAGAACAAACGTTATATACCCAGCAGCTTGATGCCGATGCACACGGGGTGCTGGTCAAGGCCGTTCTCATACATAGAGTTGATCTGGTAAGTTGCGTACAGGCGCACTACGTCATCTATACCAAATTCGGCAGTGGCGCATATATTATAGTTACTAAAGCTGAAATTATCGTGCATCTTCACCTTGCCGCGCTCGTCAGACTTTTGCTTGGTCCAGGTAGATATATTATAACCTGCTGTCACGCCGGCTCCGTATACCAGCCACGTGCTCTTCTTGCCATCGGCGTTGGTATGCAGCCTTGTTTTAAAGGTAAATGACAACGGTACGTTCAGGAAGTTCATGCCCAGTTTGTTCTTGTCAAACTTCACGGTGTCCATTATAATAGAAGATGGATCCTTGGTGTAGGTAATATTATTATCGAAACGGAAATTGTACAGCTGCATGCCCAGGCCGGTGTTCAGCGTTATTTTCTGCCCCTTTGTCTTTAGCAATCTGAACGACCTATACCAGTAGATATTTACATTAAGTGGTTTCAATCCGCCGCGCTGGCTAAAGAGCGAACTGTTCCTGCGGTTGGCTGGTATATTGGCCAGGTATTGCTGTACACGCGGATCGTTGTAGTTGGTGTTATCCTGTATCATGTTCAGGCCAAGGTCCAGGCTGATAGTGCTTTCCGATTTCCTGTTTGCTTTTTTGGCAGAGTCGAGCTGTTTGCCAATGTGTATGCCGTGGTTAGATATGCTCACTTCTTTTCTTTCCTTCCTGGTAAGCGTGTCTTTCTGCTGTGCGGTGGCTGTGCCAAGGAATAAAATAAATGCTACGATGGCCAAAAATGTATGTTTCATAAAAATTGATTTTTTGAGGTTGGGTTAAAATGATACGATCAGTTTTTTCTTTTCTACTCTCATAGAGAAGCCTATCTTTTCCAGGCTACTCTTTTTAAAGGCGCTTATCTTTTCGCAGCCATTGGCTACTGCTGTAGCTACGTTGTTAATGTTCTTTTTCTTGTCTTCATCCAGCGGCAGCTTGTCAAACCAGCTGGGGTCTTTTTCTTGCGCTGTGTTGATGTTCAATTCGTTGTTGGCTGCCAGCTGTATTGGTTCTTGTGTTGCTGCACTTACAGGCAGTTGCTGCATGCCTGCGGTCTGTATCTGCTGCAATTCCTGGTGTGGTCTTGTGGTCGCTACAAGCACATCATTGTTATTGTTGCTTGTCACCGGTTGCTTTACTATGTTCTTTCCGTTACTGGTTACATTGCCGGTCGCGTGCTTTGTATGGTTAACGGGGTTTGCAGTAGTGTTATCTTTTACGGTTGCTACAGCTGCATCTTTTACTGTGGTTACCGTAGGTGTGGTTGATGGCTGCGCAGGTTGTGTATGCTGTGCAGGTGCCGGTGTAACTGATGCTACCTGGTTGTTTGTGCTGTTGTTGCCACCATCGCGCAGGGCAACTACAGCGCCTATTGCCAGTATGGCAACTACTCCGGCAGCCATGGCCCAGGTGCGGTAGGCCGGGAAGGCTATTGCTTTGCCCTCCGGCTTCAGCAATGCCTGCTTATGCGCATACACCTGTGTAGGGTCGGGTGTCAGGCGGATACTACTGTAGATATCCATCTCCCCCTGCAGTTGGGGATTTACGGAGAGGAATGCCTGCAACGCCTGCTCTTCGTGCGGCTGCAACTCGCCGTCGGCGTGCATGATCATGTATTCCTCGTAGTTCTCCATCGTTATCATACTCATATCACATTTTCTACGCTTACCAAATAGTCTTTCAGTGTCTTTCGGGCCCTGTGCAGGTACACTTTTACCTGGCTTTCAGAGAGGTTGGTTATCTGCGCTATCTCTTCATAGCGGTATCCTTCATGGTCTTTGAGCAGTACCAGCGCCCGAGCCTGATCATCGAGCTGAGCCAGCGCACGCTCCAACACCCTTTTCAGGTCGGGGTTGGCGTGTGTGTAACTCTCTTCCGGTGCGTCAACATGGGAAATGCGCGACCTTTTCCTGTAATTGTCTACCGACTGCCTGTAAGCCACCTGGAACAGGAAGGCTTTTGCCTTATCCGCTCCTATGTCTTCCTTCTTCTGCCAAAGCACTTCAAAGCTGTTTTGCACAACATCATTTGCATCTTCAGAATTGCCGGTGCACTTGCAGGCGAACCTGAAGAGGGCATCAGACCATTCTTTTACGCAATTATTGTAAGCTTTGGTGTCCATTCTCTTGTTAATCGGCGCAGCAGGAAAAAAGTTACAAAAAGGTGAAAAATTTTTCTGGAAGTGGTGTTTGTCGCGCACCTGTCGGCAAATATATAAATAACATTATATGGAATTCGTGCTTTCATATTATTGCCAACAGCTATTGTTGCAACAGCTATTAAACAAAGAGCAGCCGCCAACCGCTTATAGAAACCGCATATAGCCTTATTATCGGAATTACTGTGGCAGCTACCGCTCAGGGTCTTTATTTACGCATTTTTGTGTAGGTTTGCAGTCGATTTTAAAGGTTCAAATTCAGTTAAATGAAAATATTAGTTTGTATCAGCCAGGTGCCAGACACTACGGCTAAGATAGCTTTCACAGACAATAATACAGCCTTCAATACACAGGGCGTTACGTACATCATCAACCCTTACGACGAGTGGTATGCACTGGTAAGGGCGCTGGAACTGAAAGAGAGCGGCGCTGCTACTGCTGTGCACCTGGTAACCGTTGGCAAGGCCGATGTAGAGCCGGTTATCCGCAAGGCATTGGCACTTGGTGGCGACGAAGCTATACGTATAGATACAGACAGCAACGACCCCTACCAGGTAGCTGCTCAGATAGCTGAATACGCCAAAGCACACAACTACGACCTGGTGCTGTGCGGTAAAGAATCGATAGACTATAATAACGGCAGTGTAGGTGCTATGGTGGCCGAGCTGCTGGATATGAACTTCCTGGGCTTTGCCAGCAAGATAGATGTAGCAGGCACTACTGTTACGGTAAATCGTGAGATAGACGGTGGAGAAGAGACCAACGCCTGCGATCTGCCACTGGTGATCAGCTGCCAGAAGGGTGTTGCCGAAGCCCGCATCCCTAACATGCGCGGCATTATGGCTGCCCGTACCAAGCCACTTACTGTGGTTGCAGGTGCTGCAGTTGCCAATGTGAGCAGCGTTACCAGCTACGAGATGCCGGCACCTAAGAGCGGTGTTAAGATGATCTCTGCTGATAATATGGACGAGCTGGTGCAGCTGTTGCATTCAGAAGCCAAGGTTATCTAATGGCTCAATGAGGGCCGCATTTTAATTTTTTACTTTTAATTTTTAAGTTTTTATGATAGTTGTTTTAGCAGAACACGCACAGGGTGTTTTCAAGAAAAAGAGTCTTGAAGCAATATTATATGCCGCTCACATTGCCAAAGAAATGGGTACAGGCGTTACCGCTATAGCCATGGGCAATGTATCTGAAAGCGAAATGCAGGGCCTGGGTGCATATGGTGCACAGAGGGTATTGCACACTACAGATGCCCGCCTGGATAACTTCAATTCTAAAGCATATGCCAAGGTAGTTATAGCCGCGGCAAAGAAAGAAAGTGCCAAGGTGATAGTAGGCCTGCACGATACTACCGGTAAGGCTGTAATGCCGCGCGTAGCCGCGCGCCTGCAGGCAGGCCTGGTAGCTGGTGCTGTTGGCTACCCAACCATGAGCAATGGCTTTACAGTTAAGAAAACGGTATTCAGCGGTAAAGCTTTTGCCTTTGTAACTGTAACCAGCGATACTAAAGTAATATCATTGATGCCGAACACCTTCCCTGTAGTAAAGGGTGAAGGCAGCGCAACAATAGAAACACTGGATGCCGGCCTGAGCGATGCAGACTTCAGCGTAAAGGTGTTGGAAGTGAGCAAGGCAAGCGGTGCTATACCATTGTCTGAAGCAGAACTGGTAGTAAGCGGTGGCCGCGGTATGAAGGGCCCTGAGAACTGGTATGTACTGGAAGATCTGGCTAAGGAACTGGGTGCTGCTACTGCTTGTAGCCGCCCTGTAGCCGACTCTCACTGGCGCCCGCATGGCGAGCACGTAGGCCAGACTGGTGGTACCATCCGCCCTAACCTGTATATAGCAGTAGGTATCTCCGGCGCTATACAGCACCTGGCAGGCGTTAACGGCTCCAAGACCATCGTTGTCATCAACAAAGATCCTGAAGCACCATTCTTCAAGGCTGCCGACTACGGCGTACTCGGCGATGCAATGGAAGTAATTCCTAAGCTGACAGAAGCTGTGAAAAAATACAAGGCGTCACAGAACTAATACTGAAAAATAAAAAAGTAAAATGCCTGCGCAATAAGTGCAGGCATTTTTTTTGTTGAGCTTGTTGGCTGTTATAAGATCCATCAGGCATCTCATATAAAAATATGGTCGAACCCGACATTGTGTTTTCACACGGCGTCCCTACGTTATACTCCTGAACACGGTGTACCTCAGCAACATCTCCAGCACTATGCAAATAATAGCCAGCATGGTGAACGGGAAGAACAGTTCTGTGTAATGCTTGTAAGAGGTCACTTCTATATTGCTTTTTTCCAGCTTGTCTATATCGTCGTAAATAGCTTGTAACGATTGGTTGTTGGTGGCGCGGAAATATTTGCCGCCTGTTTCTGTTGCCACTTGCTTCAGTAGTGGCTCATCAATATCCACCGGCATCATCTGCTTCTGCGTACCAAATGGGGTCGGCACTGGTATTGGTGCCTGGCCATGTGTACCCACGCCAATGGTGTACACCTTTATCTTGTATGCCTTCACCACCTCCAGCGCTGTGGCCGGACTTATGGGCACCGACACATTGTTCACACCATCCGTCATCAGTATGATCACCTTACTCTTGCTCTTGGAGTTGCGCAGCCTGTCTACTGCAGTGGCCATACCCATGCCTATACAGGTCCCGTCCACCATCATACCCGTCTTTATCTGCGATAGCTGGTCTTTCAGCACGTTATGGTCTATGGTTATCGGGCACATAGAAAAACTCTCGCCAGAGAATATTACCAGGCCTATGCGGTCGGTAGGGCGCTTGCTTACAAAGTCTATGGCGGTTTGCTTGGCCGCCTCTATGCGGTTGGGCTTAAAATCTTCTGCCAGCATACTGCCCGATACGTCCATGGCCATTACCATATCTATACCTTCAGTATCGCTGTTGGTGGTAGTATTGGTGCTCTGCGGCCTTGCCAGCGATATAATGAGCAACACCATAGCAATTATGCGCAGTACGAATAGTGCAGGCCTGTAGGCAGCCTTGCCCTTGCCGGCCACCCTTGCCAGCCCGCTGGTGGTGGTTACCCGCAATACAGGGTTGTTGCGCCTGCGTTTGTTCTGCAGCCATATCATTACAGGTATCAGCAGCAGCAACGCAAAGTAGAACGGATGCGCAAAGGTGATATGTTTCCAGTCCAGGAATGCTTTCATCATCATTGTTTCTGTTCCGTTTGTGTTTCAGAGAATGCAGGTTTGGGCCTCGATGTTTCCACAAACTGTTTGGCTTGCTCCATGGCATCAAAGTGCTCTTGTGGCAATGGCTGGCCTTTGGCAAACTTCGCAAGGTCGGCCGTGTGCAGTATGTTGGATAACATGTTGTAGTAAGGTTGCAGGTCACGGTGGTGTTGCACTTTAAAAAGCAGCTCATCGGTGGTCAGCTCCATGGCCGGTGTGCTGAAGCGTTCTTCCACATAGCTGCGCACTATGTCGGTCAGCTGCACATAATACTCCTTGGTCTGTCCCTTCTGCCATAGTTGCTGTGCTTCCAGCTCGGCCAGTTGCTTGAGTACACGGTCTTGCAAAGGCACTTCCGGCGTCTTAGGTTTAGGTGCTACAGGTTTCTTGCGTACATATAACACCACGAAAATGATGATAAGCAGTATCAGTCCCAGTACTGCAGCTATCACCCACAGGTATTTTTCCCACCAGTTGGGCTGCACCAGTATGATGTTCTTTATCGGTTTGAACTCTTTAGTAGTATCCACCGGTACAGTTTGTACCAATAGCTGGAAAGAATCTGTCTGTAGTACATACGCAGCGCCCGTATTAGGTGTTACAGCAAACTGGAACGCCGGTATCTTGAACACGCCGGAGTCAAAACCGGTCACCAGCAGCCGCTGACGATACAGTACATTGCCTCCTTCTTTTATCGTGTCTATCTTCCCCTTCTCTGTTATCTCCAGGTGGTTGAATGTATCAGTAAAAACAGGCCACTGCACCTTGCTGGTAGCAGGGTTGTGTCTCACTTCTATAAATAACCTGGCAGGGTCACCCACCAATATCTGGTGGCTATCCATGCGTGCCGTCACACTGGCATCGCCTTGTGCAAAGCTCGCCCGTACAGTAAATAATGCGATCAGTAAAAACAGCCATTTGCCGGCAGGGATACGCTTGTTCATATCGGGTAACTCAGTATGCTGTCTTGTTTTTATTTTCTTTTAAAATAGCCTTGCAACACCTTCACATAATCTTCATCCGTACGCACATTCAGCAGCGATGCGCCACTTTTTCTGAATGCCAGTGTACAGTATTTGTTTTGCTCTTGGTAGGCGGCAGCATAGCTGGCACGCACCTTTTTATCGTCGGTATCCACCCATATCATTTGCCCGCTCTCTGCATCCTGCACCTCTACCAGCCCGGCCGATGGCAGTTCCTTGTCGTACTTGTCATAAACATTGATGCCAACAAGGTCGTGTCGGCGCGCGGCCAGTTGCAGGCTATGGTCGTAAGGCTTGCTTACAAAGTCGCTCATCACAAACGTGATGGTCTTCTTCTTGATCACATTATTCAGGAACTCCAGGGCCACACTCACATCAGTAGCACCTGTATGCGTAGGCTCCAGCGCTATCAGTTCGCGGATGATGCGCAGGATATGGCCCTTGCCCTTTTTAGGCGGGATATACTTCTCTACCTTGTCGCTGAAGAGGATCACGCCCACCTTGTCATTGTTGGTAGATGCAGAGAAAGACAATACTGCCCCCATCTCGGTGATCAGCTCACGCTTGCTGCGCTGCTGCGTACCGAACAACGAGCTACTGCTGATATCTACCAGCAACATCACTATCAGTTCGCGCTCTTCTTCAAACACCTTTACGAATGGGTGAGAAAATCGTGCGGTCACGTTCCAGTCTATGAATTTAACATCATCCCCCGGCGTGTACTCGCGCACCTCGCTGAACGACATACCCCTTCCCTTAAAGGTGGAATGATATTCACCAGCGAAGATGTGATTACTAAGTCCCCGTGTCTTGATCTCTATTCTGCGTACCTTCTTAAGTATCTCTGCTGTGGTCATCTTTGTTGTCCGCTTAATTAACCCCCACCCTGAAACGGGAGGTATGATAATTTTTGGCCTTTACATGTCACTGCTTTGCGCCTTTTGCGTGAAAGTCAGGGCAAACCCGCTCTTCGCTCTGTTGCTCCGCTCTCCAATTACACCGCTGCTCCCACTATCACCTTCTTCAGTATCGCTGCTATTTTGGCGCCGCGTTCTTTGGCTTGTGCTTCATCCCACAGCAGGCTGATGGATGAAGAGATACACCTGCCCATGATCGCATCGCTCACAGGGAATGCCTGGTTAGCGTAGTGCAGCACTTGCTTCTTCTGCTCATCGTAAAAACGGTTCATCCAGCTGCCGCTCTGCAGGTGCTGCCATTTGCGGATGTAGTGCCAGTTGTTATCGTACCAGTAGAAGTTACCGGCCACACCTTCTGCCTGCAGCGCTTTTATTGCCTCGCGTGCCATTTCTTCCGTAGGCATGAAGAACGATGCAAATGAACCTGTATCACCTGCAGCGTCAGGTATCTGGCGCATAGTAATGCCCTCTACGCCCTTCAGCGCATCGCATATGATAGCATGGTTGCGCCTTTGCAGGGTAAGGAACTCTTCCAGTCTGCGCACCTGCGCCAGACCCACTGCCGCATGCAGCTCAGATATACGGAAGTTATAACCCAGGTAGGGGTGCAGGTCTGCTCCGCGGTCCTTGCCCATATGGTCGTGACCATGGTCACTGTACTGATCTGCTTTGTGATACACCTCTTTATTATTGGTCATCACCGCACCACCTTCGGCGCAGGTAATGATCTTCACAAAGTCGAACGAGAAAGTACCTGCATCACCTATGGTGCCCAGGTGTTTGCCTTTATAAGTGCCGCCTATGGCCTGGCAGGCGTCTTCCAGTAAAAATATCTTATTGGCATCGCATATTGCCTTCAGCTCGTCCAGCTGCGCCATGCTGCCGCACATATGCACGGGCATCACCGCCTTTGTCTTAGGCGTTATAGCTGCTGCTACCGCCTTAGGGTCCAGTGTCATGGTTTCATCTATATCCACAGGCACTGGTATGGCACCAACAGAAAGTACTGCTTCAAAGCTGGCTACGAATGTAAAGGTCGGCATGATCACCTCATCACCTGCGCCTATCCCCAGCGCTGCCATAGCGGCTGTAAGGGCTGCCGTGCCACTGCTCACTAGCTGGGTATGGGCTACGCCAAATTTTTCGCAAATAGCCGCTTCCAGCTCCTTAGCCTTCCACATACCATTACGCGCACCATCAAAACCATAACGCATCAGGATGCCGGTTTCTAAAACGTCATTCACTTCCTTGCGCTCCTGTGCGCCAAATAATTCGTAGCCTGGCATAATTATGTGCTTTTTGTGGTTGGCAACAAAAATACCCTTTCCCAGCCTTATATGAATAATGACAATACTTAAAATTTTCTGAAAAATAAGAACGTCGCGAGCTGCGACATATGCAGATAGTACTTAATTTTAAACCATTATACACCGTAAACAAAGTAAAACTATGAAACAGGTATTGCTCAGCATCTCAGCCTTTGTTATGGCCGCTTCGGCCATCGCCCAAACATCAGATCATCATAAATGGTATGTCAGTGCCGGGGTAGGCACATTGGGTAACAACCTACTTTTGCCCCATCCTACTTTTAACAATGGCAGTCTCATCGCCAGGCCATTACCCGCGTTTAACCTATCGGCAAAGCGCTTTTTTAGCTCGTCTTTTGCCGTAGGGATTACCGGCGCTTTTTATAAGTACGATAATATCCAAAGCTATAAAAGGCTTACAAATGAAGCTGTACCAGATACGGCACGCGCATACGAGGTAAGCACAGGCCGGGAAGGTAAATACCTGAAAACATATAGCATATCACTGGAGTGTATGAAGGTGTACAAGCGCTTCGATGATGTCTCAATCATATTATATGGTACTGCCGGTGCAGGTATCACGCATACAACGGGTTATGATCTGCACGATGGCTCATCCTACTTTCCTAATAGCAATTTGATAGTTTTAAATTGCTTGTACTATCCGCAAACACCCATCAATGAGAACAAGTTCATAGCCGACATCCACCCCATCGGCATCCGCGGTGGCAACCGCCTTTGCTGGTACGGAGAGCTGGGCTATGGTTATAAAGGCATCGTCAATGTTGGGTTGGGGTATAAATTATAGTCGTAGACACACACGTTTGCTGCTTTCCTCATAGCTTTGCAAAAAATCAGCACACATGACCAATTTTCTCAAAATATCTGCTATCGCCGCCATCGGCGCAATAGGTTTTGCATCATGCAAGGGTGGTGCAGAAGCTAAAAAGGAAAATACCGATTCTGCCAAGGCCACACCTCGTGCTGCGGTGGCTATCGCTAAAGTAGGTACATCGCCCGATTTTGCAGGTGCCACATTGGCTATGAAGGCGCCAGCCGCAGAAAAAGTAGGCAAAGACTCTGTAAAACTCACTTTCAACTTCGATGTGAAGAACTACGATCTGAAAGCTCAGACGGCTGATGGCAGCGGTAAAGGCTGTGCTAATTCTGCCCAGGGCCAGCACATACATTTTATACTGGATAATGCTCCTTATAAAGCGCTGTACGAACCTAAGAACGAAGTGACATTGGCCAACAATACTGAGCACTACTTGCTGTGCTTCCTCTCCCGCTCTTACCACGAGTCGCTGAAGAACAAAGAGGCCGCTGTGGTACTGCACTTCAAGATCGACGAGAAAGGCAACTACAAAAAGCTCGACGATCCTAAAACGCCAATGGTATTCTACAGCCGCCCTAAAGGCGATTACATAGGTAAAGACACCGCAAGTGTATTGCTCGATTTCTATGTATGGAATACCACCCTGGCTGCCGATGGCAATAAGGTAAAGGCGCAGATCATGAATGAAGACCTGAAGATCGATACTACTGTGACCATCAACGCATGGGAATCAAACTTTATCCAGAACCTGGGCACCGGCAAGTGCAAGGTTATGCTCACATTGGTAGATAAAGATGGCAAGGCCCTGGAAGGCCCTATGACCACTGCCAGCCGCGAATTTAAGATGGCTGCCGCCGAACCAATGAAATAACTTAACTACAAAAAGTCAGCAGCAATGGCTAAATCACCAAAACAAATAAGGAAGATCGCAATGTTACTGCTGGGGGCATTTATATGCCTTATGGCCGCGCTTTGGGTCATCCTGAGCATGTTCGAATCATAACATTATTAATAGCAATAACAGCATGGGCCTGCAGCATTGCAGGCCCATGCTGTTTTATAAAGGCTGGGCGGCCAAATCTATTGCGCCACCTATTTCTTATCAGTAGATTTCCCTGCCGACCTCGCAGCCGATGTGCTGGCCAAAGTGTTTTGGCTGCTGTTTTCCTGCTGCATGCGGATGCGGTTCTCCACATTGCCCACGCCCGATACCGACTCTGCAATGTCTTCAGCCCTGCGCTTCGCGCCGCGGTCATTTACAGTGCCACTCAGCGTTACTTCGCCATTGTTCACAGACACTTCTATTTCCGAAGCATCTACATACGGGTCTTCACTCAGGCGGTCATTAATATCTTCAGTTATACGTTCGTCTGAACGTTTGTAGCCTTTAGGGCCACGTCCGCGGTGGTCTTCCATGTGGTCCATGCGGCGGCGGCGCTCTGCATCCTGGTCGCCGAACCATGATGATACTTCGTCACGGCCACGGTCCCACATGCTGCGGTTGCTGGTGTTGCCACTGCTGTAGTCACGGTCGTAGTTGTTGTTGCCCGCGGCATAGTTCTGGCCGCCAGCGGTGTAGCTGCCGCCATTCCCATAGTAGCTGCCGTCGCCCGCATGGCGGTTCTGGTAGCTGCTGTTGCCGCGGTCTTGCCAGCGCTCACTATTGTAGTCGTCCTGGCGGTTGTTGTATTGGTTGTTATTGCCGTAGCGGTGCTCGGTATAGCTGCGGCCCTGCGCATTGCTCTGGTTATAGCCGCGCTCGCCTGATCCGTAATTGTCCGATCCATATTGGTTGCTTCCATAACCATAGTCGCGGTGCTGGTAAGTGCCCTGGCCGCTGCCGTAAGAGCGGTGCTGCCCACCCGCATAGTCGTTGCCAAGATCGCTGTTCATAGCGCTCAGCGAGTTGTAGTTGTCATTACCGCGCCAGCCGCTGGCATAATCGTTACGGTGGTCATTAGTAGGGTACACCCTGTGGTTGCGCTTGTGCTGCTGTTCCTCGTTGCGCTGGTCATTGGTGTAGTCCATGTCTTCGCTCTCCAGGCGCGATTCCCTGCGGTTCTTATTGTAATTGCCCATAAAAGTTGTTTTTATTTTGTTTTAAAATGCAGCTGGTAGCACTAAAAAAGTATGCCCCTAAAAGTTCTTTATCCAAAGAAATTGATTGACAATGCTATCCCGAAAAGGCTTAAAAATAGTGGTGGGCAAAAGTATCCACAAGCAGCGCACTAATGTCCATTATGCAGCAGTATATCGTGGGCAAGCACCCGGGAGAATACTTCCGCGCCGCTCCTGTTCAGGTGTTGCGAATTATAAAAGTTATCCTTGCTGTATGCCATCTCGTGTTGCGAATAGTCCAGGAACACCGCCCCATCCCTCGCCGCACACTGTGCTACCGTTTGCAGGATGAATGTATAGTTGGTACAATGGTCCAGGAAGGCATGATACACAGGCGGGAACACAAGTATCACTTTTATATTCTTTTCCCTGCAATAGTGCAGTTGTGCCCACAGCGCTTGTAGCGGCCTGCTGGCCACGCGTATACTTATAGGGTGTTGTAAACGTGCCACATATCGCTCGAAAGAACCATCCCAACGCGCATCCCTGCCGTAATATCCTTTTACATGCAGGGACGCTGTTCCTCGGCCAAAAAAGCTTCTTATGCCTTCAGCCATCAGCGGCAGCTGGTTGCTGTATTTGATCATGGGCACATAGCGGTCCGCAAACGTAAAATGGTCTGTATACTTTGCCGTTAGTCGCCACACACTGGTATCGTCCAGGTAGGGTAGGAACTGCAGCGAATTATCCATACCGCTGTTCTCCGTAAACGATGTCAGGTCTAACACCTGCACCAGCACATCGGGTGCCTTGTTATGTTGCAGGTACAGTTGTAGCCGGTCAAATTGCAGCGGCGGGTGCGTACCGTCCATGCCAATGTTGTAGCTGTTCACATGCAATATAGTGTCCAGCACCGCGGGCGATATATCGTTAACAGCCCTTGATGAACCACAGACAAGCACATCCGCATTGATGCGCGAACGGAAGAGGTCATTCCACTCCTCGTAGTATATATGGTGCGATCGTCCCAGACCGGTGTCAATAACATATTGCAGCCCGTACAGCAGGGGTAGGGGTATCAGTAAAAACAGCAGCAACCTTCTTAAAAACAGTTTCACCATAGCGTCAGAATTGAAAGTAGATGAACTCCCTGTTTCCGAACACGCCGAATATAAGGATGATGAAAAGTACGGTATAATATACTGCCCAGCGTTTGCTGCGCGATAGTCCGCTGACCCACTTGCCCGGCTGTAGCCGTTCGGCAACAAACAGCAACATCATGAGGATAAAGCTAATAGCCAGTTGCCAGCAGGTTACCGGGTGCTCGGCCATTAAATGCCATCCTTTTGTATGTTGCAACACTTGTGCAGGTACCAATGCAAGTTGACGAAATATAGCCAATGCCTTGTCCGGCGTACCTGCCCTGAAGAACACCCACGCCAGCGATACCAGGATAAATGTCGTTACTGTCCTGGTCGCGGTCCAAAATGCACTGGACGGTCTTGCTGCAATAACGCCCGCCCGGGTCAGCGCCAACTCGCCAATATACAGCAGTCCGTGTATCGCTCCCCATATTATAAAGGTCACCGATGCGCCATGCCACAAGCCGCTCAGCACAAACACGATCAGGATATTTATAAGTTGCCGCTGCCAACCGAGCTTGTTCCCGCCCAGCGGTATATATACATAGTCGCGGAACCAGGTAGATAACGATATGTGCCACCGCCGCCAGAAATCGGCAATACTTGTAGCGCTATAGGGAGCGTTAAAATTCTTCATCAGCCGGAAGCCCATCACCTGGGCACTGCCTGTCGCTATATCCGTATATCCGGAAAAATCGCAGTATATCTGTACCGAGAAAAACAACACAGCAACAAGCGCCGTCACCGGGCTGTAGTGGGCCGGGTCCCAGTAAAAGCGGTCCGTCACCAGCGCCAGCCTGTCTGCTACCACTACTTTTTTAAAGATCCCGCGCACCATCAGTTGCAGTCCACCCACCGCAACGTCGTAATTAAAGCTGTGCTTTTCGCGGAACTGGTGGAGCAAATGTTGCGGCCGCTCTATAGGGCCTGCCACCAGCTGCGGGTAAAACAACACGTACAGCGCAAAAATGCCAAAGTGCTTCTCCGCCGGCTGCCGCCTCTTGTACACCTCTATCGTATAGCTCATCGCCTGGAAGGTATGGAACGATAACCCTATCGGTAGCGCCAGTTTCACCAGCGGGGGTACCGCCGGTTGGTGCAGCACCTCGGTTATGGTAGCAGAAAAGAAGTTGAAATATTTAAATAGGAATAAAATGCCCAGGTTACCGCCAATGCTCGCGGCCAGCCACATGCTTCGTGCCGACTCATTTTCATTGTCTGCCATTGCCCGCCCCGCAATATAGTCTATGGTAATGGTGGCGACCAGTATCAGCAGATACACCGGCTTGTAATACATGTAGAAAAAGCATGATGCTACCAGTAGCAACAGCCAGCGCCAGGCGTGGGGAGTAGTAAAATAGAGTAGCGTAACTACCGGGAAGAAAAGGGCGAACGCAAAGGAGTTGAACAGCATTTTTAGTGCTTTGCAGCAATCTTAATATTTCGATAACAAGTAATATGCCGACACTAAACGGTTTTATTAAGATTTTCCGTACTTTTGCAGCCTGAAAAACAGCCCTTCCTGTGCGGCTCCTG
>CANGNA010000089.1 GCA_947455215.1 Chitinophagaceae bacterium | reverse complement strand
CCGCCGGTTCCACAAAAACAAAGCGGGTGTGCAATAGTATTGCACACCCGCTTTTGTTTTTCCCCTATCAGGAACCTATTTTGCTTCAGGCTTGTAAGACAACATCCAGTCTACTTCATATTTATCCGTCAGCATCCCGAAAGTATCGCCCCAAAATTCTACTCTCGGGGTATGGGTGGCCTTACCTCCTGCAGATAGTTTGTTGTAAACGTCGTGCAACTCTTCGCTGCTGCTACAGTTGAGCGATAAGGCCATGCGCTTACCGTTTTCCAGCTTTCCACCCATGCAGTTATCGGCAGCAAGCAAGGTCATCTCGCCATTCGTCAGGCTGGAATGCATGATCATGTCGTGCTTATCGGCGGGCATTTGTGCCGCTGCCGGCGATTCTCCGATCTTCGTCGTGGTGAGTTCTCCACCCAGGCATTGCTGGTAAAAGTTCATGGCTTCGCGACATTCGTTCTCAAAAAATAAATAGGCATCTATCCTTTTCATGTGTTTATCGTTTTATTGCCACAAAACTATAGTAAGGCAACCCGGCAGATGAGGTGCGTTCGCAGCATTTTAGAGGTTATTTACGACACGATAAAACCCAGTTTGCAATCAATATAGTATCTTACCCATCCATACCAACTGCTACCTATGAGCGCAGCGAACAGTAAGATATACAATTCCCCTTTTAATATAACCGTGTTGGTTGCCGGCATAGGTTTCTTTATTGACGCCTTCGATCTGTTCCTGTTCAATGTTTACCGTATACCCTCGCTTAAAGATCTGGGGTTAACCGGTACAACACTTACGTTGACCAGCGAACGACTTCTATCCATACAAATGGCCGGCATGATGCTGGGTGGTATCATTACAGGCATCTATGCTGATAAAAAAGGGCGTGTTACGGTGCTGTTCGGCTCTATCCTGCTGTACTCGCTGGCCAACTTTGCAAATGCATTCGTGCACGATGTAAATACCTATGCTATCATCCGCTTCCTGGCGGGCGTTGGCCTGGCGGGCGAATTAGGTGCAGGCATTACCCTGGTATCGGAAAGCATGTCTGTAGAACAACGCGGGTACGGCACCATCATGGTTGCCACACTGGGTGCACTGGGCGCTGTTACTGCCGGCCTGCTGGGCGACTTTCTGCCATGGCGATATGCCTTTATGGCAGCAGGTGCAGCAGGCGCAGTGCTGCTGGCCTTACGGCTAAAGTCGTTCGAGCCTTCTATGTTTCGCGATAGTGGGCTGTCGGGCAGCAAAAAGGGTTCACTTGTTTTGTTGTTCTCGTCCCCTAAGCGGGCATTAAAATATATCGCCTGCATAATGATGGGTGTACCCATCTGGTACAGCGTTGGTCTGCTCATTACCCTGTCTCCGGAAATTGCAAGAGCGCACAACATTACCGGGCTAAAACTATCTACCTGCTTCATCCTCTTCCAGATTGGTATTACCAGTGGCGATCTGCTGAGCGGGGTACTTAGCCAACTTTTAAAAAGCAGAAAAAAAATATTGATCGCGTTCATGTCTATAGGCATACTGGCCACTACATGGCATTTTATAAGGATCGGCCAGGGCCTGCAGCTTAATATTACCGCCCTGCTTATGGGGCTGGGCTGTGGTTATCTCTCTGTATTCGTCACATCTACCGCCGAGCATTTTGGCATTAACCTTCGCGTTACAGTATCTGCTACGGTCACCAATTTTATGCGCGGGGCGGTGGTGCTGCTCATACCACTACACCAGGGATTGGAAAATATGCTGGGACTTACCCTTACAGGCGGACTTGCTGTTACAGGCTGTGTTGTGTGGGCTTTAGCATTTACCTCTGCACTTATACTGCCAGACACCTTTGGCAGGTCGCTGGCATTTACGGAAACATAGCAGGTGTATTACATTTTTGCAGTGCCAATGATCTCTTTTGCTGCGGTATCAGAAGCATGATTGTCGCCCAATTTATGCCACAGTTCGGCATAGTCTTTCTGTAGCTGCCTTCTGGCGGGCCCGTCCTGCAATATGTCTTCCAGCGATGTTTTCAGCAATTGTTCGTTCAGGTCGTCCTGTATCAGTTCGCGCACCACCTCCTTGTCCATGATCAGGTTGACCAGGCTGATGTATTTGATGTTTACCAGTTTCTTAGCCAGCCAGAACGATACAGGATTCCCCTTATAGCATACAACTTCCGGCACACCAAACAGTGCAGTTTCCAGTGTGGCTGTGCCGCTGGTGACCAGGGCGGCTGCGCTTTGTCTCAAAAGATCGTAGGTGGCTCCTTTTACCAGCTTTACTGTTGCGTTGCCGGCAATTTCGTTATACAGTTCATCCGGTTGTGCAGGAGCTTGTGCTATCACAAATTCGTACTCCGGAAAGTGTTTCACCATCTGGAGCATTACCGGGAGTTTGACCCTTATCTCCTGGCTTCGGCTGCCCGGTAATAGTGCTACAATTGGCTTTGAAGATATAGGTGTAGGTGCCGGCTTATTTTTCTCTTCCGCCACCACTTCTACAAGGGGATGACCTACGTAAATAACTTTATAATCCCATGTTTTATAAAATGCCTCTTCAAATGGCAATATCACCAGCATTTTATCTACATCGCGCTTTATCTTCTTTACCCTGTTCTCCTTCCACGCCCACACTTGTGGCGATATGTAGTACACTACTTTTATACCTTGTTTCTTTGCCCACTCTGCTATACGCATGTTGAAACCAGGGTAGTCTATCAAAACCAGCACATCAGGCTTGTACTCAGTTATGTCCCTTTTGCAATCCCCTATGTTGCGCAGTATGGTGGGCAGGTGCTTTATCACCTCTACAAAGCCCATAAAGGCCAGTTCGCGGTAGTGCTTTACCAAAGTAGCTCCGGCGGCTTCCATACGATCGCCACCCCAGCAGCGGATATCCGCCCGGGCGTCTTGCCTGTGCAGTGCCTTTACCAGGTTACTACCATGCAGATCTCCGCTTGCCTCGCCGGCTATCAGGTAGTAGCGCATATTACCACACGTATCTTACCAGTACAATAAACACTACCCACAGCATAGTAGCTATGAATACTCCCCTGGCTGCGTTATCATAGCGCTTACTGTTGAAGTAGATGAAAGGGGCCAGGTTTACCAGCTGGCTAAGCGACAAAACCTTAAAAGTAATGTCCTTACCTATAGACAGCCTTGTAACATAGTCGGCCAGTTCATCGCTGCGAAACCACAGATACTTCATGATCAGCGCGCCTATTACAGGGCCTATCAGCCCGAGCAAAAGACCTATTATCGGATTGTTTATTCTCATAAATCAGAAAAGTCATGCAATATACAACCTGTTGGGCCGCAATGTCCCTTACAACAGGTTAAAAAATTGGCACACTTGTTGTTTTATAGCACTGAAATTAAACATCTTAAATAAAATTCATTAATCTTGCACACACAAAACAAGTCTGGTATGAACAAGAAATTACTTCTATGCCTTTTAGTGGCACTATCGCCCCTTTTATCTTTTGCTCAAGGTGCTTTGACCGTCTTTTCTGAAGATGGCGATCCGTTTTATCTCGTACTGAATGGTGTGAAACAAAATCCTACTCCGCAAACCAATGTGCGTGTAGATGGCCTCACCAGCCAGTTTTATTCCGCCAAAATATTATTTGCAGACAACACCAAACCGGAAATAACGAAGAATGTGCCGGTTACCGATCCCGGCACCAGCAACTTTGCTGAGGTGACCTACAAGATCAAAAGAACAAAAGACGGCGAACTGAAGCTGCGCTACTTTGGCGCTACGCCGGTACCACCAGTGTACAACCCACCTGCTGATATGTATTATGTACACTTCGGCCAGTCAGCCCCTGTTTCAGGAGGTACTGTAAGCACTACAACTACAACAACCACCACTACAGCTGCTCCATCGGGCGCATCTATAAACATGAATGCTGCCGGTGTGAACATGAGTGTAAATGTGAATGACCCTGTAAACGGTGGTGGTGCAGGCATGAATATGAACATCAATGTAAATGACGGTGGTATAGGCGCAACCACTACTACAAGCCGCACTACTACCACTACGCACACCACATCCACATCCTCATCGTCTTCTTACAGCGATGGCGGTTATACTACTGCTGCGCCTCCGGCCAACAATGGCGGTTGCAGCTACCCTATGAGCGCTTCAGATTTTGCAGGTGCTAAAACGACTATCAGTAAAGCAAGCTTTGATGATACCAAACTGAGTACTGCAAAAACCATCATTGCCCACAACTGCCTGAGCACTGCACAGGTAATGGCTATATGCAATATGTTCTCTTTCGAAGAAAATAAACTGAAGTTTGCAAAAGATGCGTATTCACGCACTACCGACCGCAACAACTATTATAAAATAGCTGAAATATTCACGTTCGACTCTAACAAGACTGAACTGAACGATTTTATCAGCGGGCAATAGTCCGGGGATATCTTCATACAAAAAAGGAAGGGTTAATGTTGTGCAACATTAACCCTTCCTTTTTCCATTTATCTACTAGCTATCGTATCAGGTGTATCAGCTTGTTCTCATCTGTTATCACCACTTTTCCCGATTTGATATCTATCAGTTTCTCGCTCTTAAAGTCGCTCAGTGTGCGTATCAGCGATTCGGTGGCAGTACCGGCTATTGTGGCCAGCTCCTCGCGGCTCAGGTCTACAACGAATGGCTCCTTTTTATTTATGTGATACTTCTTCAGCATACTCACCAATGCCTCTGCCACCTTTTTTCGAAGTGTATTATAAGCAATGCCCAGCAGATGGTTTTCCTTAGCCACAACATTCTTAGACAGTAATGATATCAGCTTCCTTGAAATAGAAGGATTGCTATTTAACAGGTCCTCGAATTCTTTACGCGGTATCAACGCCAATTCTGCTTCTTCAATGGCCTCGGCGGTTTCAGCATACGCAGTAGCCTCCAGCAATGCAGTATAGCCAAAAAAATCTCCCTCGTTAAACAGATCTATAACCAGATCTTTACCGTCCTCGTGCGTCTTGTAGGTCTTTACTTTGCCTTTGAGAATATAGAACAGATAGTGAGGATGGTTACCCTGCTTATAGATCACCTGCTTCTTTTTATAGGCATTGGTATTACTTTCTTCTGACAGGCTTTCCAATGTCCTGTTGTTCACAACCGCACTCTGCAATTCTCTGAGCCCCTCTAGATCGGCGCTAAGATTCTTCCTGATGATCTCATTCTTCTTAAACCGGCTTTCTATGGCATTCAATAGTTCATTACCGGCAAATGGCTTAGTGATGTAATCATCCGCACCCATCTCCATGGCCGCGCGAAAATCGCTGCGCTCACTTTTAGCCGTTAAGAAGATGAATGGGATATTTTGCGTGGCAGGGTCTTTATGTAAAATATGCAGCACACCGTAGCCATCCACACCGGGCATCATAATATCGCAAATGATGAGATCCGGAACTTCCTTTTGCGCCACTTCTATACCTTCTTTACCGTTGGCGGCTGTAAGTACCTTATAGTCCGACAAGGTAAGTATCTCCGCTACATTTTCTCTTATATCTTCATTATCCTCTATTACAAGAATAGTTTTCATATCTTATTATTTATTGTTCACAAAGGTAATGGTGAATTTAGTGCCTTTTCCCAGCTGGCTATTACAATCTATTTTACCGTTCATCAGCTCGGTGTACTTGCTTACAATATGCAACCCCAGACCAGTGCCCTGGATATTGGTTACATTGGATGAACGGAAGAACCGCTTGAACAGGTTTTCCCTATCTTCTTCAGGTATACCCAACCCGTGGTCTTCAACGGCCAAAACAAACTTCCGCCCTTTGTTTTCCGTGGTCAGATCTACCACAGTACCCTCGTTCGAAAATTTGATAGCATTAGACAACAAGTTGGTGACGATATGCTTCATCATTGAAGCATCCAGATACACTTTAGCGTTACTACCGGCGTGCTCGTACTTAATGGTCTGGCCTTTCTTCAACAGGTGCTGCACATCTGCTATCACCTCGTTCATCTGCTCAGTAATGTTATACTCGCGGTAATTGGCCTCTATATTGCCTTCTTCTATCTTGCCTACAGACAGGAAGTCGTCCAATATCTCTGTAAGCGATGTAACCGAGGAAATAATGCGCCTGATGTGCTTCTCCCGCTGCGGCTGTTCTTCTTCTTTGCTGTATTTAGACAATAGATACGCTGACGACAGCACAGCACTCAATGGCGTGCGAAACTCGTGCGATGCCATTGATACAAAGCGCGACTTCAGTTCGTTCAGCTCTTTCTCCTTCTCGAGAGCCGCTCTTAATTCGGTCTCTGCCTTTTTCTTCTCAGATATATCGATAGCTATACACAAGAATCCGGATATCTCGTCGTGGGCATCCTTAAGCTGGGTAATATTCAACGACACAAAGAAGGTACTACCGTCCTGCCGCACATAGTGCCACTCCTGGTTGTTGTTATCCCCTGTCGTAGCAGCAACTTTCAACACGTCAAACGTGGCTGCAACCGGCTTGCCGGTACCTACGCTTAATTCCTCCGCCTTCTGCGCCAGTTCTGTTTCCAGGTGAAATGTAGCAACGTTAATGCTACCCAGCACGTCGCTAACCTTATAACCTAATGCCCGCTCGGCAGCCGGATTAAAGAACTGCACCATACCATCTTCGTCTGTAACAAATATTATGGCTCCGGCATGGTTCCATATATTATTCAGGAAGGTGTTTACGCGCTCCAGCTCAGCGTCTTTACGTTCGGTCTCCTTTATTTGATTACCTAATTGTTCTACAGTGATCGCCAACGATTGCGTACCCTCCTTCACCTTCTCCTCCAGGTGGGTATTCAGTTGTATGATAGCCTGCTCTGTTTCTTTGCGCTGTGTTATATCGTTAATAAAAGCAAGGGAGTAATGCTCGGCATCAATAGTATAGTGCCCGAGGCTTACCTCTACCGGAAACTCAGTGCCATCTTTTTTCTGGCCTGCAAGTTCCATGCCCAATCCCATGGGCCGGCTATGTGGATTATCACCAAAATTGTTCCTGTGATGTACGTGACGCTCCCTGTACCTCGTAGGGATCAGCAACTCAACTTTTTCACCGATGAGCTCATCCTGTGTATAGCCAAATTGTGTGGCTATATAATTATTGGCCATCTGTATCTCTCCACGGCTATTCGTTATCAGTATTCCAATACTGGCAAAGTTAAATAGCGCGTGAAAAGTATCATTATTTAACGTTGTAAACGGCATGCTTAAATGTAGTGCAAATTTCTCAGACCTCATATCTGCATTTATTGCCCACCCCGTGTCAACAATATGCTACTCACTTTTATAGCAATGATCGTTGCGTTGTGGCGCCAAAGAAATTATTTTTTATGACAGCAACAAGAATGAATAACACCGTGACTTACCTGTGTTTTAGGGCTTAAATAAGGAATGCCCAGGTTCAGCCCCCTGACAAAAAAGACGCACCCGAAAATAAATACAATAGCCGGAGTAAATCTCTTCATGGTCAGGCCCCTACGCACCACTATCCAATTCCTGAAAAAAGTTATCCCAATAAGCATAGGCATAGTACCCAAACCAAAAAAGTAAGTAAATCCCACAGCCTGTTGAGCTGTTGGTAATGCCAGCGTAGCGGATAACGCCATATATACCAGGCCGCAAGGTAAAAGACCGTTCAGCGCACCCGAAGCCGTGATGGCACCCAGTCCGGGGTTGGCCATGTAGTTGCCCAACCTCCGGGTAACAAATCCCGACCATGGCATTTTTATCTGCAATTTGCTGCTCAACGGCAAAAACGACAATAAACCGGCCAATAGCAAAACCGCGCCCAGCGTCATAGACACATATTGTTGTACCCTGGGATCAAAGAGGTCTCTAAACGAATAAAGCACAAAGGCCATACCCGCATACACCGATACACGCGCCACGTGATAAAAGATGATCCCCAAAACCTTCCTGCCTCCTTTAAGCTGGTGAAACGGCAGGAAAAGCATTATAGGACCACACATACCCGCACAATGCAGGCTACCGGCCAGCCCCATCAACAATGCCGTCAAATACACCGGTATCATATCTTATGCAGATCTAACTGTGTTTCGTAATAATATTGCTTACCAGCTACAGCATAACTGATCTTTAGCTGGTAGATGACATTATGCAGTGCGCTTCGCTCTATTACCATCTTATTGTCGGCAACAGTTATCCCGAAATTCTTATCCCAGTCTTTGTTCACCGCTGCATAAAAGTCCACTTTACCTGTCAGCTGCTGTTTAGCCAACTCAGCCGGAAATTCTATCACTACCTGCTGTCCGTTGGCATGCACCTCAGGGTTTGTGGCAAGCCCCGCCTGGTTCTTGCTCGCATTCAGCACATCCTGGTAGGCTATTTCATCTTTGTAGTAATCTTTAGATACCAGGTCTATTTTCTGGTTACTGCTCGCCGCCACCAGGGCTATTATCATACCCATAAAGCCCAGGTATAATATCATTATTTTCCAACCCCATCCTATCTTCATAAAAAAGTTATTTAGTTTTTATCGGTAAATGGTCCTAAAAACGATGTGCTTATTGTTGTCAGCTTTTTACCCTTCTCCAATACTGTTATTTTTATTGGCGTTTTTCTGCCCTTCATAGCGCTCTTATCCATATATACGAACATAGTTCCGGCTATTATACCATCCTTTGGCACATGCAGCTTTGTTTCACCTATTAGTTTGATAGTGCCTTTAAAATTTTCCGGCACCAGTTCCAGGTCTTTATCCTGGAAGGTCTTGTTCAGCAATTTGTAGTTATACAGGTTGCTCATCTGGTTGTTGGGTTGCTCCTGGTACAACTGTCCCGGGGTTCTCAGCAGCGTAACACCTACATCCTTACGGCTTACCAGCAAGAACACCAGCAACCCCAGCAGTACGCACTGAGCGAATATGTAGGCTTTCATTCTTAAGGTGAACACCCACGGCCTGTTCTTGGCAATATTATTCTCAGAAGCTATTCTTATCAGGTCTCTCGGCAAACCCACAGCATCCATCATGTTGTTACATGCGTCTATACACGCTGTGCAATTCACACATTCCAATTGGGTACCATTGCGTATGTCTATACCGGTCGGGCAAACCTTTACACACTGGTTACAGTCTACACAATCGCCCAACGTACGCTCTTCATTCTTTTTGAACTTACCCCGCATCTCGCCACGTTTATAGTCGTAAGCAACAACCATAGAGTTACGATCGAGCAGCACACCCTGCATACGCCCGTAAGGACAAACCACAGTGCATATCTGCTCTCTCATCCACAGGTATATAAAGAAGAACACAGTCGTAAATACGGTAAGCGAAACAAATGTCCCTACATGTTGATCGAAAGGCTCTCGGATCATCTTGATCAGCTCATCCACGCCTATGATATAGGAGAAGAATATATTAGCGATCACAAAACTGATCAACCAGAAAGCCAGCCATTTAGTGCCCTTCTTCAGTATCTTATCGGTATGCCATGGCGCCTGTGCCAGCATCTTTTGCTGTGCAGCATTTCCTTCTATCATGTATTCCACCCGGCGGAAGACCATCTCCATAAATATGGTCTGAGGACAAGCCCAACCACAAAACACCCTGCCAAATACCACAGTAAACAAGGCAATGAAGACGATGAACGTGATCATCCCTATAGCAAAAATGAAAAAATCCTGTGGCCAGAATATTTGCCCGAAAAGGATGAACTTACGCTCCAGTATATTCACCAGGAACAACGGATGACCGTTCACCTTAAGAAAGGGCAACCCAAAGAGAACAACGAGGTAAAATGCGGTAAACATAGTCCTCAGGTTATAAAACTTGCCTTTCGGCTGTTGCGGAAATAACCATACCCTCTTACCTTTCTTATCTATCGTCGAAACCTTGTCCCGGAACGAATCTATTTCGTTATTCTGCGCTATCATTGCTTGCTCTTTACCTCGGGTTCTTCACCTCTTTTATTTTCCAACCGCCCTGGCGATCGCTTACTTCACTTATATTGCCAACGACAGGGGCCAATGTGACCCCTTTCGCCTTGTTTGAACTATTTCCTCGTCACTGCCTCCGCAGGCTTGGCACTGTCGGCCTTTGCGCTGTCTGTTTTTGATCCTGCAGCGGCTTCTATATATAACTCACCTTGTGCTGCCTTCGGACTGGCTGGCTTAGTTCCCTTCAGAGACTTGATAAAGCTGGCCAATTCCTGCATCTGCTTCGGACTCAGGTCATCCTTCCAACTCTTCATACCCTTATCCTGCCAGCCATACTTTATAGACTTGAATACGTCCTTTATACTACCACCGTGCAACCAATATTCATCGGTAAGGTTCGGGCCAACATTACCGCCACCATCAGCTACGTGGCAGGCCGCACAGTTTTTCACAAAGGCTTCTTTACCAGCAGCTATGCCTTCTGCACCCAGCATGGTAACTGTATTCTCGTCCACGTTGTTGGCAGATTTGGCCAGGTATGCAGCTTTGTCAGCTTCACCCTTCTCCATCTCTGTAGTATACTCTTCCTCCTGGCTCTGCCCATCATGAGAAAAATGAAAGCGATAGATATAAATGATGCCCACGAAGATCGTCAGGTAGAAACCATACTTCCACCAGGGTGGCAACGCATTATCCAGTTCCTTGATACCATCATAGTCGTGATCCAGCATGATATCCTTTTCCTTCTCAACAGCAGTGGCACTGTTAAACTTGTCCCAGAACCAGTTTCTCCTGGCACCAGGTTCAGCAACAGCGTCTTCCGGCTTGCTCTTTATTACCTTCAGCAATACGTGTATATAGTAAGACAGCGCAAAGACGATCACCAGTTCCAGTAGCAGGATGATGGTCATCAGGTAAAAATCGCTCTTTGCCATGCCGGCAATAGAGTTGGATACCGGAGCCTTCACCTCTGCATCGGCGGCGGCACCTTCAGCCCAGCTTTTTGCAGATATAAAGGTTGCTATCAGCAAGGCTACAAGTGCCTTTCCTGCGTTACCGCCGCTCTTACTCCTTTCTTCCTTTACTTTCTCACGCACCACTATAGCCAGCTGCTTCAGAGTATTGGCCAGCATGCCTATCACAAACAACAGGATCAGCATCAAACCCACCAGGCTCATCTGCGTTACATTGTAGCCATCGCTTTCTTTTGGTGCCGCAGCTTCGGTGGCGGCCATCCCTGCCACCGGGAGCAACAGGAGGCCCAGCGCAGAAATTATAGTTGCTTTTTTATATGAATGCATATGATTTGCTTTTATTGTTTAGATACTGTCAGTATCGCCGAATGGCATACTCTTAAGTGCGTCGATATAACTTTTGTCAGCTTTGAACGACCAATATGTCACTACTGCAAAGAATAGGAAGAAAATGGTCAGGGAGCTCAGGGGGTAAATACCCACGCCTGTTATCGTCTCCAGATAGTGTATGAACTTCATATTATTTAGCAGTTGTTTTTTGTTCCAGTTTAATGTCAGTACCTATCCTCTGCAGATAAGCTATCAATGCAATGATCTCCTTATCGCCTTTTACTTCTATCTTATCCTTAGCCAGGTTGGCAGCTATTGTTGTTGCCTGCTTAATAAGGTCATCGTTTGCTTTCTTATCGTAGCCTGCCTCATATGGCACACCCAGTGTCTGCATGGCACGTATCTTAGCCCCTGTGGTGCTGATATCTATAGTACGCCTGAACAACCATGGGTATGCCGGCATGATAGTTCCGGGTGATATACTTGACGGCTCGTACATATGATTGAAGTGCCAGCTGTCAGGATATTTACCACCTATCCTCGCCAGGTCCGGACCGGTACGTTTACTGCCCCACTGGAACGGGTGATCATATACAAACTCACCTGCCTTAGAATACTCACCATATCGTACTACTTCACTACGGAACGGACGGATCATCTGGCTATGACATACATAACAACCTTCCCTGATGTAGATGTCGCGACCCTGCAATTCAAGCGGCGTGTAGGGCTTAACACTGCTGATGGTTGGAATGTTTGACTTCACCATGAACGTAGGCACCATTTCCAATATACCGCCTATAGCTACTACTACCAGGCTCAGTACCAGCATTTGTATTGGCTTGCGCTCAATAACCCTGTGCCAGTGGTGGCTGCCATGCTCTACAAATTCTTTGGTAAGCGCGGGTGCTTCTGCTTCTTCTTCGTCAAGTACATTGCCGCCCTTAGCAGTTTTATACAGGTTAAAACACATCAGCAAGGCACCTATCAGGAACAACACACCGCCTACACCGCGCATTGCGTAGAATGGCTGCATCTGCTTAACAGTATCCAGGAACTGATATTTCAGTGTGCCCTCGGGAGTAAACTCTTTCCATGCAAGGCTCTGCATAAAACCAGCCCAATACATAGGCACTGTATAGAAGACGATACCCAGTGTGCCGATCCAGAAGTGCTGGTTGGCCAGTTTCTTTGAATACAGCTTGGTACGGAATATCTTAGGGATCAGGTAATAAAGGATACCAAATGTCAGGAAGCCATTCCAGCCAAGCGCACCTACGTGTACGTGGGCAATGGTCCAGTCTGTAAAGTGACTGATAGCATTCACGCTCTTAAGACTCAGCATAGGACCTTCGAACGTAGCCATGCCATATGCAGTTACCGCTACCACCATGAACTTCAGAACAGGATCTTCACGTACCCTGTCCCAGGCACCCCTCAATGTAAACAGACCATTGATCATACCACCCCATGATGGAGCGATCAGCATGATTGAAAATACAGTACCCAGTGATTGAGCCCAATCGGGCAGTGCAGTGTACAGCAAGTGGTGCGGACCGGCCCATATATACAGGAAGATAAGCGCCCAGAAGTGGATAATAGAAAGCCTGTAAGAATATACCGGCCTGTTAGCCGCCTTAGGCAGGAAGTAATACATAAGACCCAGGTAAGGTGTGGTAAGGAAGAACGCCACCGCGTTGTGGCCATACCACCATTGTACCAGCGCATCCTGCACGCCTGCATACCAGGAGTAAGACTTCATGAGGGAATAAGGTAACTCTATAGAGTTCACTATATGTAGCATGGCAACGGTAACAAACGTGGCTATATAGAACCAGATGGCCACATACAGGTGCCTTTCACGGCGCTTCAATATTGTACCGAACATGTTGATACCGAATGTTACCCACACCAGCGCTATCAGGATGTCAATAGGCCACTCCAGTTCTGCATATTCCTTACCCGTTGTATAACCCGCCAACAGCGTGATGGCCGCCAGCACGATAATGGATTGCCAACCCCAGAAATGCAGCTTACTCAGCGCATCGCTGAACATACGCGCCTTACACAAACGCTGCAATGAATAATAGACACCCATGAAAATACCATTGCCCACAAAGGCAAAAATGATGGCATTGGTATGCACCGGGCGCACGCGGCCAAACGAAGTAGCCGCCATGTTCATGTTCAGTTGGGGATATACCAATTGGAATGCTGCGAGAATACCCGCCAGCATACCAACAACTCCCCACAGAATAGTGGCATATGCAAACCACTTTACGATCTTATTGTCGTAGTAGAATTTGTCGATCTGTGCCGAAACACCTGACTTGCTCATTTCTATATTCATATGTTAACGTTGTGTATTGCTTTTTTGAAGATCATCGTCGAACAGCATTCTCATCGCTGCCCCGTCACGGTCGTTATATTGATCGGTATAAACACTCCAGATAAATGCCCCGAGAAACGAGACCGCTACCAGCAGGCTTACCAATACAAGTACTATAAATGCGCTCATTGGCTCTGTTTTTACGGTAGCAAAACTATCCCGCATTAAAGGGGGTGTTAATGACGGCGCTCAAAGTACTGCCTGATTGTCGTCATGTTTTTGCTGTTTGTTGCACCCCTTTTCTTCTGACGGGCATCAGGAATGCAGTGAAAAAAATTGTGCAAGGCGTTGATGCCGGCGTTCGCCCAATATCCTCCATGGAGCTATTGGCCGTTTCATCCGCAACCCAAACCGCTCTATTGTGTGTTTTCTTATGTGCTGTATCGCTTCTTCTACAGAATCTGTAAACAGGTATAGTTGTGCATCCTGTGCTCCTATGGTACCTTCCGCTATCATTTTCTGCACGTGCTGTTCCAGCTCTGCGTGGTAGTCCTTACCCATCAACACCACCGGGAAGGCAAATAGCTTACCTGTTTGTATCAACGTGATAGCCTCAAAAAACTCGTCAAGTGTCCCATAGCCGCCAGGCATCACTACAAAGGCCAGCGAATACTTGGTAAGCAGTACCTTCCTCACAAAAAAATAGTCAATGTTCACCCACAGGTCCAGGTAAGGGTTCGGCTTCTGTTCATGAGACAATACAATATTGCAGCCTACTGATCTGCCGCCTGCTTCGCGCGCCCCGCGGTTGGCAGCTTCCATTATTCCCGGTCCACCGCCTGTTATTACAGTAAAACCCAGTCGGGTGATCTCTCCACCTATCTGGCGGGCCAGCTGATAGTAGTGATGGTCCTCAGCGAAGCGTGCCGAGCCAAATACTGTAACACACGGCCCTATAAAATGAAACTTCCGGAAACCGGCAATGAAGCCCTTCAGTACCCCGGTTAAAAAAATAAACTCCCGCCACCTTGAGTGCGGGCCATCCAGGAATCGTTTTTCCTGCTTCGATGCTCGGGTATCGCTGTTGCCGGGGAAAATGCTCATACTGTCGGGCGCTTCACCAATTCATCAGCCTGGAAAGGACAATAATGGATCTCATCTTTACCTTCCCTGTTTTTTACAAACCAGATACAGTCAAACATATTGTTGCTGTATTCATTCGCCAACACATCATAGTGCTTGCCGCGCACCGTCATATCCGGCCCGCCGGATATGAGCCGCACCTTGTCGCCGGGCAATAATTCCATTGTCATAGCTGTGCATTTTTTGTCAAAAATAGGCTCACCGCATGCCTTTCACGTTGACGCTCGTCAGCGCTGAAAGTGTTCCTTATCATATACCGGCCAATGTCAGTATGGCGTCGCATTATCGTACTCCAGGGCTGTTATCTCCCAATGAAACCAATCAAAATCGCCACTCTTCAGCTTCCATATTGCATGGCCTTTCGATGGCACTGTGATTCCATTGAACACAGCATAATCCGTTACAGGTACGTACCATTTTTCAAGGCTGTAATGTCCATCCACATTCATATATCGCATGGCTTCAAACGCTGTCACCCTGCCTGCCAAATCAAAATAAAATATCCCACTGGCATACTTATCGTTATAGGTTATAGTAGCCATGGCACTTGTGGCATCTATT